>CAYTYA010000005.1:0-44959 GCA_964442015.1 uncultured bacterium | reverse complement strand
TTTGAATTCTTTTTGATAATGGCAATCCTCTTGTTTGAATACCAATTAAAACTAAATTATCTAGATTCTTATTTCTTTCATATATCTCATGAGCCAATCGAATAATAGTACTAGATATTGTTTTTTTATCAAGGATAACTGAGTATTCATTTTTCATCATATCATTTTCCAAAAAAAAACCCCTGGGCAGCTTCAACTACATTTGAATGCATTGAAAGACCAGAGGCCATTAAACTGCCCTTTTTGCTATCTCAGTAGCTTATTAAAGGGTCAAAATTCCTGCAATAATACAATTAAGATAATTACCTAACAAATCAATTCTTCATAAAAGATGACTTTATATCATAGAAATTTTCAAGAATTTTTTTAACTACAAAATCAGATTTTCTGCTCATATTAATTTCTAAGTCTATTTTATCCTTTTTAAACCATTTAATCTGTTTTTTAGCATATTTGCTAGTCCTAAGAATAATTTCTTCCTTTAATTTATTTTCTGAAATTTCACCATTTATATAGGAGACAATCTGCTGATATCCAATAGAGTCCATCGGATGCATTTCTACCTTCTTTCTGTTTAAAATAAGTTTCTTAGTCTCTTCGATCCATCCGCTCTTAATCATCATATTAGTTCTTTTTTCTATCATATTGCGCAATTTCTCACTATCAATCTTTAATAATACAGTAAATAAATTTAATATTAATCTAGATTCTTTTTTCTGTAAGTCAAAATGCTCTGATGGTGTTTTACCAGTGGACTTAAAAATTTCTAAAGCTCTAATTAATCTTTTCTTATTATTTATATGAACTTTTTTAGAATAAATAGGGTCTATTTCTTCCAATTTTGAAAACATATTTTCTGCACCTAATTGATCATACTCATCATATAATGATGCTCGAATATTTAAATCAGTTTTACTTCCAGAAAAAATGCCTTTTGAAATAGCTTGATGATATAAACCTGCTCCTCCACATATTATTGGTTCCTTCTTACGGCTAACAATATCCAATACTGTTTTTGTAACTAAATCCGCATATTGACCTGATGATATAATAAAATTTGGATCTTTTATCCCAATTAGGTGGTGAGGAATTAAACTTAATTCTTCTCTAGAAGGCTGTGCTGTACCAATCGACATATCCTTATAAATTTGCCTAGAATCAAGTCCAATAATTTCTCCGTTAATTCTTTTTGCAACCTTAATTGAAATAGATGTTTTTCCTACTGCTGTAGGCCCTACAATTGTTAGAATAGGTTCAGGATAAATATAATTCATATATTGTTTTTTAGATACGCTCAAATCGCTTATCTAATTCTTCAAGCGATAACTGAACAATAATAGGTCTACCATGAGGACAATAATAAGGATGCTTTGCAGAAAAAAGATGATTGACTAATATTTGCATTTCTTCCATGGATAGGGGATCTCCTGCCTTCACTGCTGCATGACAAGCAAATGAGGCTGCAAGGTCTTCCATAAAAGAGCTTGAATTTTTTCTATTTGCTATGTAATTATCTATTATATCCTTAATTACTGTGTTTTCATTGCCCCATCCCATATTGGAAGGAATAGCTTCAAGTAAAATTTTATTTTGCCCATTCTCTTTTATCCGAAATCCTAATTTTTTCAAATAAGGAGAAATTTCAAGAAGCACAGTAAATTCATCTGGAGAAAATTCAAGTTCTTCTGAGAATAAAAGTGTTTGTGCAGATAAAGGTGTGTTATCAAAAGCATTTAATGCTTCCTCATACAATACTCTTTCATGTGCAACATGCTGATCAATTATTACTAGTCCACTATTAATCTGACTAATAATATATTTATTATGGACTTGCCATAAAGTACTTCCTTCATAAACTGAAGATTCATTTGATTTAAATTGAAAACGGTTTATATAATCTTTTGCACGCTGAAAATCATTATCGGTCTTTGATTCAGGAAAAATATTCAAATTTATTGATTCTTGATTTTGATTGGATTCAAAACTTTTATTGAATCCATGAAATTGCTTGTTATGTTGTAATGAAGGAATAGTAGATAAAATACTTGATATGGAATCGCTTACTGCAGACTTAACAACATGATATACTCTCCACTCATCAATAAACTTTACTTCTATCTTCATGGGATGCACATTAACATCTAATTGATCAAACGGTATTGTAATATTTAATAATGAAAAAGGATACTCACCTCTTTTCACAAGAGACTCATAAGCAGAGTATACTGCGGAATTCAATAATCTATTTTGAACAAATCTGCGATTGATAAAAAGGTATTGTTGTCCAGGCCTTTTCCTAATAAGATTTAATGTTCCAACGAAACCTGATATAGTACAATCTCCTTTAGTTAATTCTACTTTTAATAACTGATCACGAAAAGTAGGATCATTTAGAGATACAATACGATCTTCTAAGCTTTCAGGCGTAAGGTTCAAAATATTTTTATTATTATGTTCAAGAATAAAAGAAACATCTGGAAAACCCAGTCCAAACCTTCTAACCATTTTGACAATTTGTCTGAACTCAGAATTAATTGACTTGAGAAACTTTTTTCTTGCAGGTGTATTATAGAATAGATTTCTAACAGTTATTTCTGTCCCACCCATTGGTGGAGCAGCTTTTATATCACTAGTAACTCCTTTCTCTAAATTCATTTGATATCCAGATACTTCATCTACGGAAGAAGTCACGCTAATTTCTGAAACCGAAGCAATGCTTGCTAGGGCTTCTCCCCGAAATCCAAGAGTTTTTATATTAAATAAATCATCTATACTAGATATCTTACTTGTGGTATATCGTTGAAAAGCCTTTGAAAGACCATCAGGGCTAATTCCATGACCATTATCTCTAACTTGAATCAGTTGGTGCCCTCCTTTTTCTATAACAATAGAAATTTCGGATGCATCAGCATCTAGACTATTTTCTAAAAGCTCTTTAACTACAGAAGCGGGTCTCTCAACAACTTCTCCTGCAGAGATTTTATTACGGAGATCTTCCGGTAAAGATATTATCGGATTCATTATGAATTAATTATTTGAATAGATTCTTTAAATATTTTATCCTTTAATTCAGTTGCTTTATTAAGCATAACATCTACTTCTTTCAGAACATTATCTGCAAATTCTTTGTCTGATTCAACCTCATTCATATTAATGTAAATATTTAGTATAGCTCCGCGTAATGATGCAAAAGAGACTTCGCTTGCAACTGCTAAATCACTAATTGAATTAGGATTAATATCATTAATTAAATCATATGATAATCCAAGTATATCATAAGATAATCTTGAAACTTCAAGAGGAATATTAATTGCGTTCTTATTTGCTTTTAGTAAGGCTAACTCCTTCGCCTTCTTCTCATTGTTATTGGAATCAGGCAATCTTGATGCTTCAATTACATTATTAAATGCATTTGTATCGTCATCGATAAGATTTGCAAGTTTTTCTTTTATTAATTGTGCTTTAGTTCCAGCTAACTCCATCTTTTTTCTACTATCCTCAAATCCTTTTTTTTCAAAGGTTAACGCTGCAACCATGGATATAAGAGCGGAACCAAGATTGCCAACTAATGCCGAAACACTTCCACCTCCAGGTGCAACTGAATTTTTAGATAATTCATCTCCAAATTCATTTAAAGACATTTCTACTAGTTTTTTATCAGAATTCTTCACAGCATAATCTATAATTTTATCTTTAGGGTTAAAAGCAGATACATCAGAAAGGCCCAAAGTCTGAACTGCAACTTCAACCAGTCTTGATTCTGGGACTCCAATTGTAGAATACTGTTTTTTTAGATAGTATTTACCAGTTATAAGTATCGCATTTAAAGGAACCAAACCAACTAATTCGCTACCTGTAACTCTAATGCCCCTTATTTCTGCTAATTTACATACAGTATCAAACACTTCATGAATTGTAGTTTTTTTAAAATTTGTAAAATTAATAGAAATTTGTGCTCTTTTATATTCATCTACTATCCAGCCTACTGCTTTTACATGATTAAAAATGCCTGGCTTTATAACAGGTTTACCAAATATGTTGCTTTTATTATAACCCTTATCTTTAAATAAGGATCTAAGATCATAATTATGATATTTATTATTATGATTAATAATGGATTCATAACTCTTAGAAATAAAATCGCATATTCCACATGGATATCTCTTATCCTTAAAGCGAATTATTTTACCATCTAAATAGTTCGGTGAAAATGAATTATCCTTTCTCTTAGCTCGGCCTTTCTCCCTTATTTCAAAAGCTATATCAGTGGCCATGCGCTTATCCATCGTATTAAGATTTATATTATATGCTATAAGAAATTCTCGTGCACCCATTACTGTAGCACCAGACATTTTATTTAATTTTAAAGGTCCATAATCAGGGGCCCATGATTTATCAGAAAGTTTTTTACTTAAGCCTTCATATTCTCCATATCGTACATTGGCTAAATTTTTTCTTTCAGAAATTTGCGCTGAAGCTTCATAAAGATAGATAGGAATAGATAAGGTTTCACCTACTCGTTTTGCAACACGATGTGAAAGTGATATGCAATCATCCATGGTAATATTACTTACCGGTATAAAAGGGCAAACATCAGTTGCTCCAAGACGAGCATGTGTCCCTTTATGCTTTCTCATGTCAATAATTTCTGAAGCAACTCTAATTGCCTGAAAAGCAGCTTCTTCCACAGATGAAATTGATCCCACAAATGTTACTACAGTTCGGTTAGTATCTATTCCAGATGAGACATCTAACAATGATACTCCAGAAATTTTCTTAATCTCTGAAATAATTATTTCTATTTTATTGGAGTCTCTCCCTTCGCTAAAATTTGGAACACATTCAACTAATTGCTGCATATTTAGAATTATTAATTTATCTGATTTAAATAATTAATTAGCCAGACCACAATAACTAAAATAAATCCTGTCCTAACAATAGATCTATTTTGTTTATAATTAATTCTTTTTCTATTGATAATTCTCTTCAAGATTTTTTAGATACCTGCAAATAGAAAAAGGAAAAAATTTACAAATGGCCGCATTATCCAACTAATAGGAGAAATAGGTGTGAAATAACCAATTAGAATTGCTCCTAATAATATTTGCGGTCCATAGATTTGTAAATTTCTCACAAGATCAGGATTAGTTCTTATTAATAATCCTGAAAAAATCTGTGAGCCATCTAATGGTGAAACAGGAATCATATTAAAAACGGCTAACATAATATTTATTTGTGTAAACATAATTATCATCATTGCCATGCTCCCCTGAACATAACCAGTTCGGAGGATTGTCCCAGCAATAAAGGCTAATAAAAGATTAGATGCAGGACCTGCAAAAGCAATCTTCATCATATCTTCTCTAGGTTTTTTTAAATATCTTAAATCTACAGGCACTGGTTTTGCCCAACCAAATCCTACAAAGAGAATCATTAATCCACCAATGGGGTCAAGGTGAGCTATAGGATTAAGAGTAAGTCGACCTGCATATCGAGCGGTAGGGTCTCCAAGTTTATTTGCAACCCACGCATGTGAAAATTCATGAAATACTAAAGCAAACAATAAAACAGGAATCAAAAGAACTAAAACTTCAGGTGGTAAACGGAAAAGCATATGCTATGCTCTTGGATGAAATGTTTTGTGCACTTCTTTTAAATATTCATTATCGAGATGGGTGTAGATCTGAGTAGTAGAAATATCTGAATGACCTAACATTTCTTGTACTGCTCGTAGATCTGCCCCGCCCTCTAACAAATGTGTTGCAAAAGAATGTCTAAAAGTATGAGGGCTAATATCCTTATTTATTCCAGATATTTGTGCCCATTTTCTCATTATATTGAAAATTGTCATTCTTGTTAGTTGTTTACCATTTTTACTTAAAAAGACATTTCCATCAGAATGTTTTTTATCAACGAGCTTAGATCTAACATATTTACAATAATTATCGATTAATTTTATCGCCTTACTTCCTAAAGGTACATATCGTTCTTTATTGCCCTTACCTAAGATCCTTAACATTGAGGAATCAAATAAGATATTGTTCATTTCTAATGCACATAGTTCTGATACTCTTAATCCTGCTGAATATAAGGTTTCTAGAATGGCCATGTCTCTATATCCCATAGTACTTTCAAGGTTAACAGAATTAATTATTTCATTTACTTCCTGAATAGATAATACCTTGGGTAATTTTTTTGATTGCTTAGGTGGCTCAAGTAACTGAGTAGGATTATGTGATATTTTTTCTTCACCTGATAAAAATTTATGATAAGAACGAATTGAAGAAAATGATCGATTAATACTTGAAGATGATAAATTTTGATCATTTAAATAACGAATAAAATTTCGTATATGAATCTGGCGTATAGAATTAAGATTTTTAATTGATTCTATATTAAAAAGAAAATTTATATAACGATTTAAATCTGCTTTATAAGATGTAATTGAATTAGTTGAAAGATTTTTCTCAACACGCAACATAGTAAGATAATCTTCTAGATAAGTATCCAAATCAACAATTAATATTATTTATAAGGAAGATTCTACCATTTCGCATAAAATATGTTCTGTTAGCAAGTGTCCTTCTTGGATTCGTTGGGTATCATCACTAGGTATATTAATCACAATATCTTTTCTTCCATTTAATTTACCACCGCTTTTTCCTGTCAAAATAATTATTCTCATATTTATTTTCTCTGCCATATTAACTGCTTCAACTACATTACTAGAATTTCCGCTGGTTGAGATAGCAATCAGTACATCTCCCGAATTTCCAATAGCTTCAATTTGTCGAGAGAATATTGTATTGAAATCTGTATCATTTGACCATGCAGTCAAAAAAGATGAATCTGTTGTCAAAGCTATTGATGGTATTGGAGGTCGATCATGGTCTCTTAGTCCTCCCATTAATTCTGTTGACATATGCTGTGAATCTGCTGCACTACCACCATTACCACACCATAATATTTTTTTTCCATTATTTATCGCATTAATTAAAATTTCTGATGCAATTAAAATATCATCAATACAATTACTTAACATAGCGTTAGTTACTTCATTGTTTGATATAATTATTTGCTTTGGATCTAATTTATTGCTCATTTATTAACTCCTATGAATAGCATCTGCAAATTCTTTAATTATATTTGTATTATCATTTTCAATAACTGTACCAGTAACAACAAAACTAGCACCAGATTGAACTTTCTCATATGCAGATTCAGGTGTTCGAATACCACCACCGACAATTATGGGAATATCAATATATCTTTTAACTGCTTCTAACAAATGATTAGGAATAGGATTCTTTGCTCCACTTCCAGATTCTAAATACACAATCTTTTTTCCCAAATATTGTGCTGCTAATGCATGCGCAACAAGAATATCTGGTTTTTCAATAGGAATAGGATTTGAACCGCTCATAAACTGTACGGATGAATTACTTCCACCATCAAGAATTAAATAACCTGTTGGAATCGTTTCAATGCCTAAATCTTTTACTATAGGCGCAGCAATAACTTGCTCACCGATAAGATAATGAGGGTTTCTTCCTGACAAAATTGACATAAATAATATAGCATCATAATATTTATTCAACTGACTAATTCCTCCTGGAAAGAAGATTATAGGTAATTTTGATAATGATTTAATCATCTTAACTCTTTTTTCACAATTATTATCGAGAATTAAACTCCCTCCTACAAAAATAGCATCTACACCACATTCATTTATTTTAGAAATTTTTTCTTCTAAACTCTTTTCACTATTTTTATCTGGATCAATGAGCACTATATATCCAGCGCCTTTTTCTTCTTTAACTGATAGTAAGTAATTGAAAATTGTTTCTTTCATAAATTATTAAGAAATAAAATTATTGTATTTTTCCGTATTCATAAGTTCTGAAACTTCTTCTTTATGCATTATTTGTACCTTTAGCATCCATCCTTTGTTAAAAGGGTTATTATTTACCAAGCTAGGATCATCATTAAGTTCATCATTCAATGATACTATTTTACCAGATAGTGGCATATAAATATCAGCAACAGTTTTGACAGCTTCTATTGTTCCTATTGATTCTCCTTTTTTGAATTCTGTATTTAAATCGGGAAATTCGATAAAAACAATATCACCAAGTTCACATTGAGCATAATCTGTTATCCCAATGGTTGCTATATCACCATTAATATCTACCCATTCATGATCATCAGTAAATAAAAAGTTTTCTGGAAAATTCATAATTATTTTCCCTTATCTGTAAATTTAAAATTATCTAAAAACCCAGTATCAAATTCCCCTTTTTTAAATAACTCATCATTCATTATTGCTTGATGAAAAGGTATAGTTGTTTTAGGGCCCTCTATAATACATTCCTCAAGAGCTCTAGACATACGATTAATTGCTCTTTCTCTTGAACTTGAAAAAACAATTAATTTACCTATCATAGAATCATAATTTGTTGGGATTTGATATCCAGCATATGCGTGACTATCTATTCTAACACCTTTCCCTCCCGGCATATGAAAACTTATTATTTTCATTGGAGATGGAATAAAATCATTCGCGGGGTCTTCAGCATTAATGCGACACTCGATTGAATGTCCTCTTAATTGAAAGTTTTCTAAGAATTTTGGAAATGTTTTGCCTGCATGCATTCTTATTTGTTGTTTTATTAGATCAACTCCAGTCACCATTTCTGTGACAGGGTGTTCCACCTGAATTCTAGTATTCATTTCCATAAAATAATAATCAAAATTTTTGTCTACAAGGAACTCAACTGTTCCAACACCTACATAATTAACTGCTTTTGCAGCATTAATAGCAGCCGCACCCAATTTGTTCCTAAGCTTATTGTTAATAACAACAGAAGGGCTCTCTTCAATCAATTTTTGGTGGCGTCTTTGAATTGTGCATTCCCTTTCTCCAAGATGAATAGTGTTTCCATGAATATCAGCTAATATTTGAACTTCAATATGTCGAGGGTTTTCAACAAACTTTTCTAAATACAAATCATCATTGTTAAATGCACTCTTTGATTCTGCCTTAGCAGAATTAAAGGCTGATTCTAATTCTTTTTGTGATTTAACAAGCCTCATGCCACGACCTCCGCCTCCAGCTGAAGCTTTAACCATCACTGGATATCTAACTTTTTCGGCAAATTTTGTAGCTTCTGTTATATCTTTAAGGACTCCATCACTTCCAGGAATAACTGGAACACCAGAATTTTTCATAGTATTTCTTGCTTCTGACTTATCGCCCATTGAATTGATAATTTTTGCTTTTGGGCCAATAAAAGAAAATCCATTATCTTCACAGATATTCGAAAATTCAGCATTTTCTGCTAAAAAACCATAACCAGGGTGTATTGCATCAGCATGGGTTATTTCCGCAGCTGCAATAATTCGAGGAATATTTAAGTAACTTTCATTACTTGGAGGTGGGCCAATACAAACCGCTTCATCAGAGAATTTAACATGCAAAGAAAATTCATCTGCTGTCGAATATACTGCAACCGTTTTAATTCCAAGCTCATGACAAGCCCTAATTATACGGAGAGCAATTTCGCCCCGATTAGCTATCAAAATCTTTTTATACATAATTGAATTAATTAGGATTAATTAAAAATAATGGCTGGTTGAATTCAACAGCATGGCCATCTTCTACTAGAATCTTTTGAACAATTCCATTTTCTTCAGCTTCAATTTCATTCATTATTTTCATAGCTTCTATGATACATAGAGTATCGCCCTTATTAACAGAGTCTCCCTCATTTACAAATGAAGCATCATCCGGTGAAGGTGATCTATAAAATGTTCCGGGCATAGGGGATAGCACCTCAACATTTTCAATCTCTTTAGATTCTTCAACTTTTTGATCAACACTTTCTTCTAATTTTGTAGTTTCATTTGAATCATCCCGCTCTCCATTTTCCGTAGTTTGTATTGATTCATTATTAATACTTGGTTCTTTTACTACTCTATAACGAATACCAAAGAATGTAACATCAATTTCATTGACGTTACTATTCTCTAGTATATACAATAATTCTTTTAATCTATTTTTCCACATAGTTTGAATAATAGTATAACACTAAGATTTAGTTCTTTCAATATATTCCCCACTTCTCGTATCTACTTTTAATATATCACCATTATCTATAAATAAAGGAACATTGACCGTATATTTTGTCTCTAAAGTAGCTGGCTTTGTAGCGCCAGTTGCTGTATTGCCTTTTTCCCCTGGTTCTGTACTAACTACTTCTAACTGTACATGTGCAGGCAATCTGATATCAATTATTAACTCATCATCAAATAAAATATCAACATTTTGCCCTGCCTTTATATAGTTTATTTTATCACCGATTACATTGTTAATAATATTTATCTGATCATAGGTCTGGTTATCCATAAAAACATGATTATCACCATCATTATAAAGATACTGCATTTCTTTTGCTTCAATTCTAACCAATGCAATTTTTGCACCAGCATTAAATCTTTTTTCAATAATTTTACCTGATTGTATATCGCGGAGTTTAGTCCGTACAAATGCATTACCTTTTCCAGGCTTTACATGTAAAAATTCCAACACTTTCATTCTTTTACCATTCTCAAGTAAAACAACTCCATTTTTAATATCGCTTGTCGTCCCCATTTGTATTCCTTATTTCATTTTGAATTTAACTTATTCTTATACTATCTCAAATTTTAGTTATTTTTAATAATTATTTTTTTAATACTTTCCATGATGAAGTAGTGTTGATAATAAAATTCTTTCCTGCTTTTAAATCATAATCACAAATATTCTTTTTAGGATTAGACTTTGCATATTTGCTGAGATCAGCACGATTCAGAATATCTAACAGATTATCAATTTCTTTCTTATTAAATGGAAAAGAAACTCTATGTCTACCAATTTCCTCAGTAGTCATTTCTAATGATTTTATATATACACTATTTTCAATATACTCTCTTAGTATATGAGATATATTTATATAAAATTCTTTTATTTTTTCCGTTTTATCATATGACTCTTTACCTAGTGATCCTAATTTTTTAAGTGCAATGATATCAGCAGGATCTATATTAGTTTCTACTTTCTCCTCATCATATACATTTGCAATTCTTTTTCCATAAATAAAATATAGTCCAAATAAAATAACTAAAAATAATATTATCAGAATAATCATTCTGATTGGAAATATACTTTTAATAGGTATCGGTCCCTTAATAGGTTTCATTGCTTGGTTACCAGTATTTTTAACAAGAGATATAACTTTAATAGAGATTGAATCAGTCTCCATCGAAAAATCAAAAAGACTATCAGAATTAAATAAATTAATAGTAATAGGAGGAATAGATACCATTCCAGTATCCCAAACTGAAAAAATAAATTCTGTGCCTGTTACTTTTTCTTTTTTATCATATAATAAATTTGAACTTCGCAATTCTAATGGTTCTGTAAATTGTGGATTTTCAATCTTAAAATATTTATTTCCAAGATTTTGAGTAGTAATCTTATAAGAAATAAGGTCACCTATTGAAGCTCTGGTCGTATCTGTAGTAACAGATAATTGAAATGAGCCATTAAGATGCTCACTATTTTTACAAGAGTTACATAATATTATTAAAGAAAAAATAAGAAATAGTCTATATATTAACATCTTGAACTAAGTCCTTTTTTCCCTCCCTTTAAAAAAGCTCATTAAGGGATCAACATAATCTTCATTTGTATTTATTTGGATTAAATCAAAATTAATTTTATCGCACTGTTTTTTAAAATTACCAGAAGCTTCTTTTTGATCTTTACTAAAATTTAATCTATCATATTCAGAACTTGTATCTATCCAGAATTCTTTATTGGATTCAGGATCATGAATTTTTAATAGACCAAAGTTAGGTATTAACGACTCAGCAATATCAGAAACTTTAATTCCAATCAGATCATGTTTCTGGTTTGCAATCTTAAGTACCTTCCAGTAATCATCATCAATATAATCTGAAATAAGAAAAACTACGCTTTTTCTCTTAGCAACTTTTAATAAAAAATCTATGGCATTATGAATAGAAGTTTTTTGACCTTCAGACTTATGATAAAGCAGTTCTCTTACAACCCGTAGGACATGTGACTTTCCTTTTTTTGGAGGGACATATTTCTCTATTTCATCAGTAAACATTATTAATCCTACTTTATCATTATTCTTTATAGCAGAAAATCCTAATACTGCAGCAATCTCAGTAGCAATTTCATTTTTATATTTATCTAATGTTCCAAAGTCTCCTGATTTACTAATATCAACAATTAGATATACAGTTAATTCTCTTTCTTCTTCAAGTATTTTTAAATGAGGAAGGTTCGATCTGGCAGTAACATTCCAATCAATTAATCTAATATCATCACCTGGGAAATATTCTCTTACTTCGGAGAATGACATTCCTCTGCCTTTAAAAACAGAATGATACTCTCCTCCAAAAAGATCATTGACCAAACCTCTGGTTTTTATCTCAATTCGACGAACTTTCTCTATGATCTCAGTTGGGATCATTATAAAGTAATAATCAGGGTACTTCTATTGTCTCGAAGAGTCTTTGAATGATATCTTCAGATGATAATTCTTCTGCTTCTGCCTCATAAGTAAGAATTATTCTATGCCTTAATACATCCATTCCTACAAACCTAACATCTTCCGGAGTTATATAACCACGATGCTCCATGAAAGCTCTAGCCTTTGATGCTAATACAATATTTATCGTGGCTCTTGGGGAAGCGCCATAATCAATTAAACCTTTAATATCATTCAAGCCAAAAGATTCGGGGTCTCTTGTTGCAAAAATTAGATTCAAAATATATTCTTCAACTTTTTGATCAACATAAATATCATTAATTATTTTTTGAGCATTTAATATTTGCTCTGTTTTAGCAACGGGTGTTAAAGAATCATCTATAGTGGTTTTTGCCATTTTCCTTAAAATTAATTTTTCTTCATCAATTGAAGGATATGAAACTTTTAATTTTAACATAAAACGATCAACTTGAGCTTCTGGTAATGGATAAGTACCCTCTTGCTCTATTGGATTTTGAGTTGCAAGCACAAGAAATGGGTTATCCATTTTAAATGTATCCTCTCCAATAGTAACCTGCCTTTCTTGCATACTCTCCAATAAAGCACTTTGAACTTTGGCAGGTGAACGATTTATTTCATCCGCTAAAATAATATTTGAGAATATTGGACCTTTTCGAGTTTCAAAACTTCCTGTTTTTTGATTATAAATAAGAGTGCCAATTAAATCAGCAGGTAACATATCAGGGGTAAATTGTATCCTTTGAAATTTAGCTTCGATAAGTTGAGAAATAGTTTTTATTAGAAGAGTCTTTGCTAAACCTGGAACTCCCTCAATTAGAATATGACCATTAGCCAGTATCCCTATAAGCAATCTATTGATTAGATCTAACTGGCCGAAAACGACTGTACTAATTTCATCTCTAAGCTTATCTATAAATACAGATTCTTTTGATATACGTTCATTTATCTCTGAAAGGCTAAAATCTGACATATGCTCTATTGGATGCTAAGATGTGATGTGCTTAAGCACATCTATCTCATTAATATCTTTGCCCAAATAATCTAATTCGAATTTTACAGAGGGAGATAATTCATGATCAGGATATTTAGTTAAGAAATTCTTATAATTTTCTTCTGCTTTTAATTTATCACCTAAAATATTTGCATAAATATAGCCTATCATGAATTGAGCTTGAGCTTCCTGATCAGTACCAGAAAATCTATCTACTACACTACTATATGCATTTATTGCATTATTAAAATCACGTAAATCATTCATATATATATCTCCAATCAAATATTGCGTTTTTGCTGCAAGACTATGATCAGGATATTTTTTCAATAATAAATCAAGATTTGATAATGCGCCTTTTATGTTTTTTTCATTTCTAGCAATCTCGGCATTACTATATAATTCATCAGCAGTCTGATTTTTTACACAACTTGAAATAACTAGAATTATTATTATATTTATTAAAATTTTATTCATTATTTATTTTTTTCCTTTATTCAAAAACTGTCGAATTTATGTGGAAGCATATCTATCATCAAGAAAGAAGTACTAATAATAATAAAAAATGTTCCTAAAAAATATATAATAAACCAAGATTTAATTTTCCATTTTTTAAGTTTTTATAATCTAATGGGTTAGAATAATCAAGTCTTATAGGGCCAAAAGGTGATGAAATAGTAATTCCAAGTCCTTTTCCCCACTCAATATTATTAAAAGAAATATTACTTCTATCCGTTAATTGTCCACCATCTATAAATAATTCGCCCCCAAAAAGTCCATATATAGGGAAACGAATTTCAAAATTCACTAATAGTCTTGTTAGCATACCCTTTGGTATAACTCTATCATCTGCTACACCAACCAAATCAGTCCCTGGATCTATTTCTGTTAAGAATTTTAGTGGATCCCATGCCCTTAAACTTGAACTTCCACCCAAATAAAACTTATCATATAATAATGTCTCATAAATATCATAATTATCCTTCCAATTAAATATCATACCATATTTCATTCTTGAAGCAAAAACTGATCTTTTTCGTATCTTAAAATAACTTTGTATACCCGCATCAACTTTTTGATATGTCCTGTTACCGCCTAATGCCCCACCAACGCTAATTATTTCTGTATTTAGTACATATCCTTGAGATGGATAGATAGGATTATTTGATTTATCAAATCTTGCAACTAATCTAAATGAACGATTCTCGATATCATTTTTATTATCTCTTTTATTATCATCAAATAATTCCCATCTTAAA
Organism: uncultured bacterium; assembly: GCA_964442015.1. Classification (GTDB taxonomy): domain Bacteria; phylum Fidelibacterota; class Marinisomatia; order Marinisomatales; family TCS55. Next base: position 30,128 of record CAYTYA010000005.1, on the reverse strand, counting down.
ATAGCCCTAATATATGATCTGTCTTCTAATCGCAAAATATTAGCTAATTGAAAACCGTATCTATAAATACCCTCATCCTGATTATAATTTCTAAATGATTGAAAAAAACCTTTTAATTCTGAAGGAATCCTAAACCCAAGAATCCATTGATTAGACAAAAGCATATCAAAGGTAAATCGAGGATACTGATATCCAGCTTCAAAAGGAATGGCAAGTGAGGATTTTACTTGGAAACTAGATACTGAATTGAGTACCCTTCTATCCTTCCATGCTATATCTCCAGCAAGAGCAATTACCTGATCAACCCCCTCACTTACAGTTATTGGATAATATCCACCAGAAGATAATATTTCTCTTCGGTTCATTTGTCTTAATTCAATAACAATATTTACGGTACTATCATTAGTAGTATTTTTTACAGGTGTTATTGCAGCCATGGAAAAAACACCAATCTCCATTAATTTTTTTTGGCTATAATCTATTTTGCTTTTTACATATTTTTCTTTTTTTGAAAATAATAATTCTCTAAAAACTAAATTTGAATCTAGATTTTCATTCATTCCTTCAACATATATTTTATCAATAAAAATATCTGGACCTTCATTAATAGATATATTTATAACTACTGAGTCAGAAACTAATGGTTCAATATTAATATTCGCAAACAGCTTGCTAAGCTCAAAATAAATATCGTCTAATCTATTTCTATTGATTTGAATTGATACGGGGTTGAATGGTTTATTGATTTTAAGATTTAGTAATGAAGAAATTTCTTCATCTCTAAGTGAATGATTACCAGAAATATTAATAGACTTTAAATAATATTGTTTCCCCTCAATAATACGAAAAAAAATATCAGCAGAATTTTCACTAATTTTAAATGAGTCAATAACAGCAACATCTAAATATCCATTTGTGAGATAATAATTTTTTATACTAATGGCATCTAGTTTTACTATCCTTCGGTCAAATGATTGATCAGTAAAAAATGATTTATTCTGAATATTAATAATATTTAGAAGAAATTTAGATTTAATATTTTTATTTCCTGTAAATGTAACACTTCTTATCTGTGTAGATTCATCAGGTGCGGCAATTATTATATTAAGACTAAATAAGCTTATACCTATCCATTGATAAATTTTCATTATGTCATATTTAAAAACTTAATATGAATAGCGCAAACGGTATTTTACATGCATATTGCCTAATTCATCAACATTCCCAATTAGAGAAAAATATGGATTAACCTTCAATTCGACCCCTACTTGGTTATATGGTGCATTAGAAAAAGAGAATGACCGCTTGTAAGAATAATTCAAGGACAAATTTTTAGATACTTGAGCCTTGATTATTAAGTCTTCCTCGGATCTCGAGGGATCTATCAATGCCGATGCGCCTGATATACTTACATCTTCGATAAGGCCCAGTTTCCCAAGACCACTAATTTGCATAAAATTTCTTTCTAATTCTTTTTCTAAATATGCCACAAATATTGATTGTGCCTGACTTCCTATACCTGAAGAACTAATTTCTTGATCTTCAAACCGACTACGAATAGTCAATAATTCAAGTATATCGCTTTCACTAAACCCACTAGATGATTGCAGCCCCAAATTTGGATTATCTAAAGGGCCTACTAAGTTAATAATTATATTCTCATTTTGTATTTTAGTAAAAGCAGATAAATCAAGATATGGATTAAACCCTTTTGTATCAAAAGCTAAATATCCACTTGTAATAGTAAATACATCTCCATAGTAATAAAATTTACCCTCTCGTACAAATAATTCTCCAGAATAGTCAGCATTTCGATCTCCAAACATTGATATGCTTAATTCTCCACCTAATTGTGCGTCAATTTGGCTGTTCCTTAAAACGAAATCTCCTGATATAGGAAAATTTAATTTATAATTAATTATTAATTCACCTAGTTCCAATTCAGATGATGGTAGATCATTTATTTCAAATTCTTGATACATAATTGCATCAAGCGCTTCAATTTGACCTGCAATTGTTATCGTATCTCTACCATAAATATTTAGATCTAGATTTACTATGCCTTCAATATCGCCTAATAATGTTTTAAAAAAAACATTATCGCCATTAACATTTAAGTTATAATAAGGATCGAAAAATTTATTCAAATCAAGATTGCCACTTATTAGTAAATTATCTTTTTTATTCTCATTATCATTGTTTAAAACACCAGATAAATTATCTATAGTAAGTATATTTTTTAATAGTGATCCTGATCCTTTTACACCTTTTATTGGATTATCTAGTAAAATAGTATGAATTGATGCATCATTAATTAATATCCTCCCATCTCGATATAATTTATCAGGTGTTCCATACAGAGTTAATGAGATATCATGATCTCCTCTTATAGAATCAACATCAGATAAATAATGACTTAAAAATTCAAGATGCTTAAACTTTCCAGATACATCTACAATCATAGAATCAGATAAATAATATTGCCCAATATTTTCTGAACTATAGTTTAAATCTAATGGCAAATAAGCAATGCCAGATATCGAGTGATCAAAATTTCTATTTGCTAAAAATTTGTTAAAATACAATTTTTTAGAATCATAAAGACCGTAAGTCGTAATAGATCCTAAATCAAGATTTTCAAACTTTGCATTATCGATTTTTAAAGCAAAATCAAATTTTGTCTTATTAGGAAATCCTCCTAAATGAATATCTCCAGAAGTTAATCCTTCAAGTTTAAACCAATTAGGTGCAAACTGTGTAAATATAGAAATATCAATATCTTTCATATTTATACTAGCATCAATTTCTCTTGGATTATCTAATTCATAATATTGAGGAATAATACCATAAATCTGAATCCCAGTTTTATGACCATTTATCAGAGTAATATCTTCTATATGCAGCGTTGAATCAGAATAAAATGATGAGATAATTAATTCATCAAATTTTTGTGATGCAACCTCACCATCCTTTATGGAAACATCAATGGAATAGTCCAAAGAATAATCAACTGTTGAAACATAAAACTCACCAAAAACCTGTCCATTGATTGTCAAATCCTCCGGTATTAAAAAATCAATTATATCTGTTCCAATATTGGAAACTTTTAACAGGCCATTAACCTCATCAGTAAGATATAAATGACCAGTAATAATCCCATCATTTACATGAAATTCAAAAGGTTTTAAAATCAATTCATTTTCACCAAGATCAAGTTGTAGAAGATCTACTCCTTCTCCTAATGTGAATTCAAGGGGCTTAGTATTAATAATATATCTTTGACCCGTTGCTATTTGTAATCGATCAAATATGCCATTACCATCACTATGTAAAAACCCTGATAGCTGGAAAAAGTCCATATTATTTTTGAACTCAGCACTCTGAATTTCTATTCCCTCTTTTGAGTATGATAAATCTACAACTCCACTTTCAAAGCTTTCATCATTCCACATACCATTTCCAATTCTTAATTGACAATTACCAATAGTATAATCGTTTTTACTGTTCAAATTTCCAAAAAACTCGAAACTATCTAAATTAAAGTTTTTATACTTTATATCATCTAAAACTAATTCAGCAGTCAAACTTGGGTTATCAAAATATCCCGAAACAGAAAGATTTCCTGTCGCTTTTCCACTTTCTAAGCTATCTGACCAAAAATTATTAATAATAAAAACATCTGCATTATCCAGATCAAAATCCAGATTGTATATTTCATCTTTAAAATTACTAGCACCAGTAATAATAATTTTACTATCTCCAATAGATAGTTCAAGTGGCTCTTCAATATTTAAATAACTATCAACATAGTCTGCAGTACCAATAATAGAAATCTTTCTATCTTTATATAATTTATTTTCAGTCAACTCCATTGTAAGTATTATTTCCTGTAGTCTACTTTCACTTATTCTTGCCTGTAAATCTAACTGACCGTTTAAATCAGTTGGAATATCATCAGTAATCCACTGATTAATATCAAAATCAGTTAATTTTACTGAAGAATTAAATTGTCCATCTTTCTGATAAATACCATTCATTGATAAACTTGCATTATTACCTGCTAGCTTAATTTCATCTATAGAAATAAAATTATCAAAGTTAGTTAGTGAAATATTTCCAGCTGTTTTCAATCCTAAATCATTTGATAGTGTAATATTTCCTTCAAATGTCTTTAAATCAGATTGAATATGTATTTCAGTTTCTAATGCTGAAAACTTTGGCTGAAGGGGTAATCTTTCAAAAAATGTTTTAGGTATATCGTATTTATCAATGAAAAGATCCATTTTCATTTCTTCTTCATTAACCCAACTATAAAAAAATTGTCCTGATATACCTAAAGAATCAATATTTCCATTCAAATCTTCACAAACAATCTTAGCTGGTAATAATGAAATTTTAGAATCTATTAATTGCATATCAAATTCTGTACTATCTAATGAAACAAATAATTTATTTACATCCAGATCAATTGAATTCTTATCGATGTGGAATTTTCCATCAAAATTAAAAACAAAATCATTAATAATTTTTATTTCAGGTATTGAGATCTTGCCATCAATATATAATTGATCTATAGACATTTTTTTCTCTAGAATAGATTTTAATTCAAAAGGATCAGATTTAAAATTACTGGATTCTGATGACCTATGAAGATTTGTCGTAAGATCTGTCAATTTTAAATACTTCATACTTGGATATGTAAATAATGACTTAAGAATATTGAATTTCATATCAACCTTAGATATTGAAACATTTGAACTATTGGGATTACTTAGATATAAAGAATCAATAGAGACATTGAATAGTAAATGTCCATTTAATTTGTAAAATTTTACTTCCCATTCTCCTCTTTTAGATAACTGTTTATTTAACTGATCTTGTATTGTATTTTTCCAAAATGAGGGAGTTAATAACACAAGAATTATTGTTATAATAACAATTGATATAATAGAAAGTGAACTTTTCAAAATTTTCATATTGTATAGGTTATACTAAGCTAACGAATATACATGCATCATGTTCCAAAAACAAAAAGAGCGTCGATATCGACGCTCTTTTTGTTTTTTTGCTATTAATAATTAAAAGAAACTAACTAATCAACAACTTCAAAATCTGCATCTTCAATTTCACCTTCATCTTTCACGCCCTTTTTAGTCTTATCTTTATTTACATCCTTACCGCTATTTTCATTAGGAGGTTTTGTATCGTCATACAGTTTATTTGCTAAACCACTCCAAACATTATTCAGTGAATCTATAGCTGTTTGAATATCACTTTTATTAGAGTTTGCATTTGCCTTTTTCAAATTTTCAAGTGCATCATTTAGCCCTTTTTTATCTTCATCATCTAGTTTTTTATCAAATTCCTTAATATTATTTTCAGTTTGATATACTAATTGCTCAGCTTGATTGTGTAAATCAATAAGTTCTCTCTTCTGTTTATCTTCTTCTTCATGTTGCTTTGCTTCATTAACCATCTTATCTACCTCAGAATCACTAAGTCCACTTGAAGCCTCAATTCTAATACTCTGTTCTTTTCCTGTTGCTTTATCTTTTGCTCCAACATTTAATATTCCATTTGCATCAATATCAAAAGTGACCTCAATTTGAGGTACACCACGTGGCGATGCTGGTATTCCATCAAGGTGAAATCTTCCTATAGTTTTATTATCAACTGCCATTTCTCTCTCACCCTGCAATACATGTATTTCTACAGTAGTCTGGTTATCGGCAGCTGTGCTAAATATTTGGGATTTCTTTGTTGGTATAGTTGTATTTCTTTCAATTAGCTTGGTTGACACAGAACCAAGAGTTTCAATACCAAGAGATAGCGGTGTAACATCAAGTAATAATACATCATCTACATCACCTGCAAGAACTCCGCCTTGAATTGATGCTCCTAGCGCAACAACTTCATCAGGATTTACACTTTTATTAGATTCTTTACCGAATATTTCTTTCACTTTTTCCTGTATTTTAGGTATTCTTGATGAACCTCCAACTAAAATCACTTCATCTATTTCATTAGGTTTTAACCCTGCATCACTTAATGCTTTTTTACAAGGCTCAATAATTCTTTGTACCAAATCAGATACAAGCTCCTCAAATTTTGCCCTGGTGAGAGTTAAGTTTAAATGTTTTGGTCCTGAAGCATCTGCAGTAATAAATGGTAAATTAATTTCTGTTTGCTTAGAACTAGATAACTCTTTTTTAGCAGCCTCTGCAGATTCTCTTAATCTTTGAAGGGCCATAGGGTCTTCTTTAAGATTAATTCCATCACTTGATTTAAATTCATCTGCTATCCAATTAAGAACTTTTTGATCAAAGTCATCCCCACCTAAATGCGTATCTCCATTCGTAGATTTTACTTCAAAGACACCATCTCCTAATTCTAAGATAGATATATCAAATGTTCCTCCACCTAAATCAAATACAGCAATTTTTTCATCTTTTTTCTTTTCAAGCCCATATGCTAGAGCTGCTGCTGTTGGCTCATTTATGATTCTTCTAACGTTTAAACCTGCTATTTTACCTGCATCCTTTGTTGCTTGACGTTGTGAATCATTAAAATAAGCTGGTACAGTAATTACTGCATCAGTTACAGTTGAGCCAAGATGCTCTTCAGCCATTTGTTTTAATTTCTGTAAAACCATAGCACTGATTTCAGGAGGATTATATTTTTTACCATCTATATTTACAACAACACTATCATTTGTACCTTTCTCAATTTTGTAAGGTACTTCTTCTATTTCATTTGCTACCTCACCAAATTTTCTTCCCATAAATCTCTTAATTGAAAAAATTGTATTTAATGGATTAGTAACAGATTGTCGTTTTGCAGGCTGACCTACAAGTCTTTCATCATTATTCGTAAATGCAATAACTGAAGGGGTAGTACGACCTCCTTCGGGGCTAGTTATAACTGATGGCTCCCCACCTTCAAGGACAGCAACACATGAATTTGTAGTACCAAGATCAATTCCAATTATTTTACTCATTTAAATATTTCTCCTTGTCGTAATTAGAATAATTAAAAATTTCTTCTATCTATATCTTATGAACCAAAATGGCTTTGTGTAATATTGAATAGGATTTTTTCCTATAATTGAGGTATATATTAAACTTGCCATCCAAAATGCTAGTATAACAGGTAGAACAAATTTTAATAAGATTGTCATAATTCCAGTTATTATCAGTAGGCAAATGGGAAAAAGAATTCCAATAGATAAAAACGGATAATTAATCATTAATTTTCTAATATTTTTCATACTTTTTTATTTTTAATAACATTTCAATCAAAAACCACATTCATATCTAAAATCTCTTAATAATATAAATACAATTATTATGCCAAAACAATATATACGTCATAGTTGCATATATATGTGTCTATATGTCAGGTATGGTTAAACTTTTTGAGGGTTTTCGTTTGTAATTTTTTTGCGCTTTTGTGCGTTGATTTTTGGTTTTGAGGAAAATGTAAATTCATTCTTTTTAACATCTACAGTGATTTTATCTCCTTGTACAAATTTATTTTCCAAAAGCAATTCAGATATTGAATCTTCAATATAATTTTGAATTGTTCTTCTTAAGTTTCTTGCTCCATATTCATTATGAAAGCCAAGTTTTGCTAATAATTTGCGTGCGCGTTTAGTTATATTAATATTTAAATCTATTTTTTCTAGATTATAAATAAGTTCTTTTAACTGCAAATCCACGATACTTAAGACATCATCTTCATTTAATGTATGAAATACAATTTTTTCATCTATACGATTTAATAATTCTGGACTAAATACATTTTTAACATTTTCGATTATTACATTTTTAATATTTTCATAATCAAAAGCACCAGATTTCTCTATAAAACCATACCTGCTATCATCTTTTATATCTTTCGTTCCAATATTAGAAGTCATAATTATGATCGTATTTCTAAAATCTACTTTCCGACCCAACCCATCTGTCAAAACTCCTTCATCAAATAACTGCAGTAATATATTGGTAATATCTAAGTGTGCTTTTTCAATCTCGTCAAATAATATAACTGAATAAGGATTGCGTCTAACTTTTTCAGTTAATTCTCCACCTTCTTCATATCCAACATAACCTGGAGGAGCTCCAATTAAACGAGATACAGAAAATCTCTCTCCATATTCAGACATATCAATTTTTATTAATGAGTCGGTATGACTAAATAAATAATTAGCAAGAACTTTTGCAAGCTCTGTCTTACCTACTCCAGTAGGACCAAGAAACATAAATACACCTATTGGTCTTTTGTGGCTTTTTAAACCCGTTCTTGCTCTTTGGATTGACCTAGTAACGCTATCAATTGCTTCATTCTGTCCTATAATTAACTTGTGAAGCTCATCTCGCATTTTAAGTAACTTTTGAGATTCAGACTGAGCAACTTTATTAACTGGTATTCCAGATACTAAACTAACTACATCAGCAACATTTTCTTCAGTAACTACAAATCTATTTTTAGAGTCATCTTTGTACCATTTATTTTGAAGTGATTCAAGTTTAGATAGAAGAGTTTGTTCTTTATCTCGAATAGCTGCAGCATCTTCAAATTTTTGCGCAACAACAACATCCTCTTTTTGACGACGAAGTTTTTCTATTTTCAACTCAATATCAATTAATTCCTGCGGCACATCCATATTTAGCATGTGAGCCCTACTGCCAGATTCATCTAAAATATCAATAGCTTTATCAGGTAAGAATTTATCTGAAATGTATCTATGAGATAAATATACACACGCTTCTATTGCCTTATCATCATAGGAAACATTATGATGATTCTCATATGAATCCTGCAAACCTTTTAAAATCTGAATAGATTCTTCAATACTTGGAGGGTTAACCGTTATTTTTTGAAATCGACGTTCTAATGCACCATCCTTTTCAATATATTTGCGAAATTCGTCTAATGTCGTAGCTCCAATACAATGAATATCACCTCTAGCTAATGATGGTTTAAACATATTAGACGCATCTAAAGAGCCAGAGGCTCCACCTGCACCTACAATAGTATGAAGTTCATCAATAAAAATAATTATATTATCTGAAGACTCTAATTCAAGCATAATTGTTTTCAATCGCTCTTCAAATTGTCCTCTATATTTTGTTCCAGCAACTATAGCAGGCAAATCCAATGATAAAATACGTTTATTATGCAATAACCTTGGAACTTCTTTACGAATGATTCTCTGTGCCAGTCCTTCAATAATTGCTGTTTTTCCAACACCTGGCTCACCTATTAATACTGGATTATTTTTCTTTCTGCGAGTAAGTATTTGAGCAACACGTTCTATCTCTTCCTCTCTACCTATAACAGGATCAAGGTCCTCCTTTTCTGCAAGATTTGTAATATCCCTAGAAAAATGATCTAATGCAGGGGTTTTTGAAACATTAGACTTTTTGGAAGGCTTTGTTGATTCATATTCCTCATTATCATCAATCTCTTCGTTTTCCATTAAACTTAGAACGCTATCATAATCTATGCTATATGCATTTAGAACTTCATAAGCGATTCCATCTGTCTCTTTAAGCATAGATAATAATAAATGCTCATCATCAGCTAAAGATGATCCTAGGGCAGTGGCTTCATTATATGAATTCCTCAATATTCTTTCCGCTCTTCTTGTAAAAGGCAAATGCCCCAAAGTTAAAGTACCACCTGAACTTTTTATCATATCCTCAATCATAGATTTTAGATCCAGAACATTACAATCGTAGATTTCAAATATCTTTATAGATAGCCCTGAAGAATCCTTAACCATTCCTAAAAGAATATGTTCAGAACCAACATAACTGTGCCCAAGTCGCACAGCTTCTTCTTTGGCATTTTTTATAATTAACTGAACGCGTTTAGAGAAATTCTCTTTCATATCAAGTCAAATATTAAAAAAGCTTTGGTATGATATAAAGCTAATAAATCATTTATAAAAAAAATTTTCTTAATCGACCATTTATCATTTTTAAACAACGAGATCCAATTTTAGCAACTTCAGGGTTATGCGTTGTTATGATAAATGTTTGATTAAAATCCGAATTAATTGTTTTAAATAACTTCATTAATTTTTTCGAATTACCAGAATCTAAGTTTCCCGTTGGCTCATCAGCTAATATTAAAGCTGGTTGATTAATTAATGCTCTGAGCACCGCTACACGCAACCTTTCTCCACCAGATAGCTCAGAAGGATAATGATTTTTCCTATCATAAAGATTAACATATTCAAATAATTCATCAGCCATAGTTTCTTTATCATACGCATCATCATTTATTAGTGAAGGCAATAAAACATTCTCGTAGGCAGTGAACTCTGGAAGCAAATGATGAAATTGAAAAATAAAGCCTAAGTCTTTATTTCTAAATTCTGCTGTATCATTGTTGTTTAATTCCAAAATATTTTTACCTTTAATAATTAATTCACCTGAATCAGGATTATCAAGACCTCCAAGCAAATTCAATAATGTAGTCTTCCCAGAACCAGACTGTCCAACTATAGTAATAATTTCAGCAGTATTAACTTTTAAATTTAAATTTTTGATAACATCTAATTTATTATTTCCATTAGAATAAGATTTTGTAAGTTTTTTTGTTTCTAAAATTATTTTTCCCATTGCAGTGAATCCCTTATTCCAATAATTATAGCTTGTCTTGAAGCAATTAAACTAGAAACAATAATAAATATTAACGATATAAACATAACAATAAGTACATCATTTGGTCTTATTATCATAGGTAATTGGTTTATAAAATATATATCAGATGGAATGGGTATAATTCCATAAATATTTTGAATTGTAATTAATAAAAGACTAGCTACAATTCCAATAGATGCTCCAACCCCTCCAATTAAAACCCCTTGAATAAGAACTATCTTTCTAATATTTTTACTAGATGATCCTATAGCTCTAAGAATCCCAATTTGACGAATTTTTTGGATAATCACCAAAACCAATGTAGAAATAAGATTGAAACTTGACACCAGAATAATTAAACATAGTACAGCCAACGCACCCAATCTTTCTAGTCGCATAGCTGTAATTAATGCTTTATGTAAATCTTCCCAGCTATTAATAGATAATTTTTTATAATCATTTTGCAACTTTAATTTAACATGAGATAATTTATTTCTATCTTTCAAACGGATATCTATACCATCATAATTTTTCTTACGCAAGAATATTCTATCTCCAATTTTTTCACTAATAAAAACTACTCTATCATCAAAGTCCAATACTTCAGAATTAAATATTTTACTTACTTCAACATTCACAAGAAGTGGAAGACCAATAGAATTCGATTGATCAACAGGACTCATAATTGTCAATTGGTCCCCAACATCTATATTCAACCTTTGCGCCAATAAATAACCAACGGCTATGCCTTTTTCGGATTCAACTTTTGCGTTATTGATATAATCAATATTGTAAAAAGAACTAAGATTATCCATATTAATAGATTTAAATGTTACTATTCTTTTGGAGTCATCTTTAGCTAATATTAACCCAACCCTTTCTTTATATAATAGTGCTTCATCAACTGAAGGGTTAGAAATGATCTGATTGAAGATTTGTTCAAGATTAGTACTTGAATTTGATGTTATTCTTAGATCTCCTTCAAAACCAATAAGTTTATTTATTACTCTCTCCTCAAATCCATTCATAACAGACAAAGAAATTAGAATCGCAAAAGTACCAATAATCATACCAATAATTGAAACCCAGCCATTTAGTCTGCTTGGTCCTGACCCTGAGCCACCTAACATAAACTTTTTTGCAATTAAATATTCAAATCTCATTCGTATCTCATTGCATCAGCTGGTTTAATATTTGCTGCGATTTTTGAAGGCCAATAACTTGCAATTAGAGAGGAAATTATTCCCATAATTAATATTAATAATATATTATTTATATTGAATGATATAGGCAAATGATCCATAAAGTATATATCTTCCGATATTGAAAGGATATGATATTTCATTTGTATAAAACCAAGAACTAAGGCTATAAATAATCCGATCAGCGAACCAATGATCCCAATAATTGCACCCTTTGAAAGAAATATTAAGTTAATTTGTTTTTTACGAAAACCAACCGCCTGCAAAGCGCCTATGGTTTTTGTTTTATCGAGAGTAATCATAGTTAATGCAGAAACAATATTTACAATAGCAACTAATGAAATCATTCCAAAAATAACAATAATTGGTAATTTTTGAACTTCTAACCATTTAAATAGAGTGTGATGTTTTTCTTTCCATGATGTGGAGTAATAAGGATACCGTATTTTTTCATTTAATATTTCAGTAATTGATGAAAAATTATTTTGAGTAAAATATACTATTTTACCAGTTATCTTTCCTTCAACCCCTAATAAATATTGAGCATTCTGAATAGATGTATATATTATATTATTATCATATTCACTTAAGCCTGAATGAAAGATTCCCCCTATAGTAAATTGTTTTAATCTATACATCGCAGAAATATCTGAAATAGAGCTTAGATCAAAAATAACTAATGGATCACCAATTGCTAATCCATATTTATCTGAAAGAGATTTACCAATTATTATAGAATTTTCAGATAATCTGCCCGTACCATTAATTAAAAGATTATCTAATGGTTGTACCAATGAATTCCCGCTAACTCCTTCTATAATAACTCCTTCCGCATTAGCCCCTTTACGAATCAACGCAGGACCCTGAACAAATGATCTTATAATAGAACCATTTTTATCATCTATGACATTATATAGTAAGTTATTTAGATCCGAGTTTTCATCAATAGATCTGCCAAGAATATCCTGAAATCTATAATGGCCATCAAAACTAGCTATTTTATTAGAAATAGTATTTTCAAAACCTTGATAGACAGACAAAGTTAGAATTAATGAAGCTATACCAAACGCTAAACCGATTATGGATAATTTTCCTGCAAAAGAAGAAAAATTAGACTTATCAGTTGAATTTAGATGACGTAAAGCTAAATGTAAGCTCAACTTCATGTTAATTTATATTTAGTTATTTCTCATAGCGGGGAATAGCAAAACATCCCTGATTGATCTATTATTTGTTAATAACATTACCAATCTATCAACTCCTAAACCGACTCCACCTGTAGGCGGCATTCCACATTCCATTGCTTCAATAAAATTATCATCTATAGGTTGAGCTTCATCATCACCTTGCTCTTTGAGTTTTACTTGATTTTCTAAACGCTCTCTTTGATCTAAAGGATCATTTAATTCAGAAAAGGAATTCGCAAATTCTGCTCCACCAATAAATAACTCAAATCTTTCAACTAATTTATTTTCTCCAGAACGATGAGTTTTTGCAAGAGGTGAAATCTCTCTTGGATGATCAATAACAAAAATAGGTTGAATAAGATTCGGTTCAACTAATTTTCTCATCAATTCATCCAATAGCTGACCATAGTTTTCTTTATTGGATATTTCAATCTTATTTTCTTTGCAAACTAAACGCAACTTCTTTTCATCTGCCTCTAACAAGTCTTCTCCAGTTGCATCTTTAAGTAATTCTAAAAATGGTTTCCTATCAAATTTCTTGCTTAGATCAATTTTAATATCACCCCAATCAACTTGCATATTACCAACGGATTTTGCGGCAGATCTGATAATATTTTCTACTCTATTCATCTGATCTTTATAATCACTATATGCTTCATACCACTCTAACATAGTAAATTCAGGATTATGGTTTCTATCCATTCCTTCATTTCTAAAATCTTTTGATAGTTCATAGACCTTATCATAACCACCGATAATCAGTCTTTTAAGATATAATTCATCAGCGATGCGCAGATAAAATGTTTGATCTAAAGAATTATGATGAGTTTTAAAAGGACGTGCATTTGCACCACCATATAGTGGCTGTAAAACAGGAGTTTCCACTTCCAGAAAGTCTTCATTATCTAAGTAGGATCGTAAAGCTTTAGTAATTAATGATCTTTTCCTAAAAACTTTTTTAACTTCTGGATTTACAATTAAATCTAAGTGGCGATTGCGATAACGTTGTTCTTTATCCTCAAAGGAATCAAACGTTTCACCATCTTTTTCTTTAACAATTGGTAAAGGACGTGTACTCTTAGCTAAAACTGTAATTGATTTTGCATGTATAGATATTTCTTTTGTTTTGGTTTTAAACACAAACCCATTCACACCAGCATAATCACCTATATCTAGTAACTTGAACATATCATATTGCGATTCACCAACTTCATCTTTTTTAATATATACTTGTATTCTTCCACTAGAATCTTCTAAATGAAAAAAAGATGCTTTACCCATTTTACGTATAGCCATGATTCGACCTGCAATTACTACATCCTTATTTTCAAAATTTTTAAAATCATTCTTTAATTCACTGCTATAATTAGATTGTTTAAAATTATGTGGATAGGGATCAATTCCAAATTCACGCAATTTTTTAAGTTTTTGTAATCTAAAGTTAATAATCTCTTTTAAGCTTTGTTTTTCTAGTGACATATTTAACTACTTTTAATTTTTTAATTCTTTATCTGATATATTTTCCATCAAGTAAGCTCTGATAAAATTATCCAAATCACCATCCATAACATTTTGAACATTAGCTGACTCAAATTTTGTGCGATGATCCTTTACCATATTATATGGGTGAAAGACATAAGATCTAATTTGACTTCCCCAACCAATATCTTTTTTTTGTTCTTCAAGTTCTTGAATTGCTTCTTTTTCCTTTTCAATTTCTAGTTGATATAACCTAGACTTCAAAACTTTCATTGCCTGTGCTTTATTCTTATGTTGAGAACGTTCATTTTGACATTGAACAACAATGTTTGTTGGTAAGTGAGTAATACGTATAGCGGAATCTGTTTTATTGACATGCTGCCCCCCTGCTCCACTCGCTCGATAGGTATCAATTCTTAAATCATTAGGGTTTATTTCAATATCAATTTCATCAGAAACAGAAGGGTAAACAAAAACAGAAGCGAAACTTGTATGTCTCCTGCTATTAGAGTCAAATGGTGAAATTCTAACTAATCTATGAATACCTGCTTCAGCCTTTAACATACCGTAAGCATAGTCTCCTTTAATTTCTATTGTTATATCTTTAATACCCGCCTCATCGCCTGGTTGATAATCTAATATCATTTTATTAAAAGATTTTCTTTCAATATACCTAGAATACATTCTAAATAACATATCAGCCCAATCTTGGCTTTCAGTGCCACCAGCACCCGGGTGAATAGTTAAAATTGCATCTTGAATATCTTGATTATCACCTAAAATTAATTTTAATTCTAAATCATTAATAATTTTCTCATAATTATTTAACTCATCAATAATTTCTTTATCTTCAACTTCACCGCTTTCAGCAAATTCCAATAATACAGTTATATCATCATGTATCTTTTCTAGATCATCCCAAACTTTAATATTATTTTCTAATCGACTAATGTTTTTCAATATATTACTGGCATTATCTTTATTATTCCAAAAAGTAGGGTTCATCGATTCTTTTTTCAAAGATTCTAATTTGGACTCTTGCGAACTAAGGTCAAAGATACCCCCTAAGCTCGAAATGTTTTGATTCAGATGAAGAGAATCTGTCTTTTAGTTCTAGTAATTCCATTGGGAAATTTACATATCAAACAAATAGAAGATATTGAAATTATATTTAAAGATTAATCGCCTGAAGATATAAACATTCGTTCATTAAGGTAACGACGTAAATCCATTTCATCCATACCTATATTTATAAATCTACCATTTTCCGCGAGTGATATTTTGGATGTTTCTTCAGATATAACTATAACTATTGAATCAGTTTCTTCAGAAATTCCTAGCGCTGCTCTATGACGTGTTCCCATTCCTGGATCAACCATTGTACTTTCAGTTAAGGGTAAAATACATGCAGCCGCATCTATAATATCATTATTAATGATTACAGATCCATCATGCAAAGGAGAACCTGGATTAAAAATTGAAAGCAATAAAGGCGCTGTAACTTCTGCCTTTAATTCAGTTCCTGCTTCTTTATATGATCGTAGACCAGTCTCTCTTTGGATTACAATAAGTGCACCCCATTTATTATTTGTTAATTGAACAGATGCTTCTACTATTGCTTCAATTGTGCGAGATGATCCAATTTGGAAGATTCGTCTAAAAAATCCTGTTTGTCCTACATAAATCAATAAACGTCTAATTTCAGGCTGAAAAAGAATTACAAATGCAACTACCCATACAGTTTGGAATTGATTGACAACCCAAGATGATGCGCTTAAGCCTATAGAATTGAATAATACTGAGGCTATTAATAATATTACTAGACCCAATAACATCTGTCCCGCTCTAGTCTCATGGAAATATTTATAAACTTTATAAAACAGCCAAGTAACAAATATAAGATCAATTATATCAATCAGAGTAACACGTATAAACCATAGATCAAAAAGGTGCATTTAAGCAGTTGCTCCTCTTATTTTATCTGAAATAATTTGAACACGCTTCATTTCTAAAACATCATGAACGCGAATAATACGAGCCCCATTCATAATTGAAGCAGTAATTGCAGCAGAAGTACCTTCTAATCTATCATCAACTGGCAAATCCAATGTAAGACCAATAAATGATTTCCTTGATGGACCAATTAAGATTGGATAACCCAATTCTGCAAAAAGATTCAATTTTCTAATTAAAATAAAATTATCATTTAATTGTTTTCCAAAACCTATACCAGGGTCTAAAATAATATGCGTTTTTGGTATTCCATAATCCAAACAAAGATTTATTCGTTTTTCAAAATAAGATATTATTTCATCAATGATATTATCATAATGAGGATTAACCTGCATATTCTGCGGGGTGCCTTTAATATGCATTATCACTAAAGGAACACTATACTCTTTTACTATATCTATCATTTTTGAATCAAAATTAAGTCCACTAATATCATTAATAATATTTGCACCTGAGTCTAATGCTTTTTTTGCAACTTCAGATTTATAAGTATCAATTGAGATTGGTATAGAAGAAACAGAACGTATACCTTTAATTACAGGAATAACACGATTTATTTCATCTTTAAGAGATATTGCTTTCGCACCTGGGCGAGTTGATTCACCTCCCACATCAATTATATCGACTCCTTGATTAACAAGTTCTAAAGCGTATTCAATAGCATTGTCTAAATTATAATATTTACCGCCATCACTAAAAGAATCAGGAGTAATATTTAATATACCCATAATTAAGGTAGGTGAGAGCTGATTATTAATGTTTTTAACTAGGGATGAATTAATCAATATAAATTATAAAAGAGATATCAACTTATGCAGTTATTAAATACTAATCATCAGTATTAAGATTTAGATGGTTTTTTAGTATGGTTTTTTTTTGAAGTTTTTACTTTAGAATTATTTTTAACAGTTTTAGCTGATCCATTCATTTTCCTTCTTCGCAATATTTTTCCATCTACTAGTTTTTGCACATCATTATGATCAATTGTTTCATGCTTTAGAAGCGCATTTGCCATTGCATGCAAAATTTTCTCATTCTTTTTTAAAATATTATCCGCAGATTTTTCTGCTTTCCTTATAATTTTAACAACTTCTTCATCAATTAATTTTGCTGTTGTTTCACTATAATCGCGGTGAGACTGTATTTCTCGTCCTAAAAATATTTCTTCATTCTTTTTTCCAAATGTCATAGGACCTAAATCTTCACTCATACCCCATTCACATACCATTTTCCTAGCTATCCCTGTTGCTTGCTCAATATCATTACCTGCGCCTGTTGTTAACTCACTAAAAATCATGGTTTCAGCTGCTCTACCACCAAGAAGAATAGCTAACCGTCCTTCAATATATTCCTTTGAATATGTATGTTTCTCATCTATTGGTAATTGTGTTGTAACGCCTAACGCTCTACCTCTTGGTATAATTGTCACTTTATGTATTGGATCTGCTCCAGGAGTTAGAGCTGCAACTATCGCGTGACCTGATTCGTGGTAAGCTGTCACTTTTTTCTCATTATCAGATAAAATAACGCTTTTCCTTTGGATTCCAATCATAACCTTATCTTTGGCTTCATCAAAATCATCCATATCAACTGATTTTTTCTTTTTTCTAGCTGCTAAAAGAGCTGCCTCATTTACCAAATTGGCTAGATCTGCACCAACTAATCCCGGTGTTCCTTTAGCTAGCACATCTAGTTTTACTTTACGTTTATTTATAATAATATTTTTTGTGTGAACCTTTAAAATACCTAACCGACCTTGGTAATCTGGGGCATCAACAATTATTTGTCTATCAAATCTTCCTGGCCTTAAAAGTGCCGGATCTAGAACATCGGGCCTATTCGTTGCAGCTAAAATAATAACAGACTGCTGTGAATTAAAGCCATCCATTTCAACTAATAAAGCATTTAGAGTCTGTTCTCTCTCATCATGGCCACCACCAAGGCCTGCTCCTCTTTGTCTACCAACAGCATCTAATTCATCAATAAATATTATACATGGAGAATTTGTTTTCCCTTGATCAAATAAATCTCGAACCCTAGAAGCTCCAACCCCAACAAACATTTCGACAAAGTCTGCACCGCTTAAACTAAAAAAAGGAACATCAGCCTCACCTGCAACAGCTCGCGCAAGAAGGGTCTTTCCCGTACCTGGTGGTCCAACTAATAATGCACCTTTTGGAATTTTTGCACCTAATCTTTCAAACAACTTAGGATGTTTTAAAAAATCTATAACTTCTTTTAGCTCTTCTTTAGCCTCAACACAACCTGCAACATCATTAAATGTTATTTTTTCCATATCTGGCGTCCATATTTTTGCTCTGCTTTTACCAAAATTAAAAATACCTTTCATTCCACCCGCACCTGACTGCATTCTTCTTAAAATAAAGATCCAAACTGCTATAATTAACAACCAAGGAAGCATATTCAGAAAGTATCCTGTCCAATCTATAGATTGCTGCTTAAAACTATAATCAACACCATAATTATTCCATTCTGACATTATTTCGCGATCAATAAAAGGAATAATAACTTTAAACTTTGTTACATTTTCAATAGGCCCTAAATCAGTTATTAGTGTCTGAGGTGTTTCAAGCTCCCCAGTAAAAACATCCTCAATTATTATAGCTTTACTAATAAGTTTATCTTCTAAAAATGATCTATATTGATAATACTGAATTTCTACAGCTTTCTGATCAGCAGAAGTAAAAAGCCCTGATAAAAAGATTGCCGTAATCAGTATAAACACCCAAATAAAAGATGTTTTTCCAGCTCTTTTCCATTGAAATTCGTTATTCTTATTATCTTGATTGTCCTTATTTTTCATTTTACCATTTGAAGGATCAATATTTCCATTTTGTTTTGTCATATTTTATTTTTCCAATCTATAAACTTCCGGTAATTGCCTAAAATTCTGATCATAATCTAACCCGTATCCTACAACATAATCCGGTGCAATTTCAAACCCAATTATATCTATTGGTATACTTAATTTTGCAATATCTGGCTTTAGTAATAAAGTTACAATAGATATGCTCTTTGGTGAAGCTCCATTAAGCCTTTTAACAAGAAACTCAATCGTTAATCCTGAATCAATTATATCCTCGATAATAACAACATGTCGGTTTGTAATGTCAGCAGATATATCCTTTAATAGCTTAACTGTACCCATGCTATTTTGACCTTTATAACTGGATACTTTAATAAAATCTATTTCACAATCAATACTAAGATTTCTAACCAAATCTGATACAAAAATAAAACTTCCATTTAATACACCTATAAATATTGGGTTTTTTTTTACAAAACTATTTGATAATTCCGTGGCTATCTCTTTAACACGGTCCTGTATAGCATTCTCATCAATAATTTTTATTAGATTTTTATTATTAATTTCCATTATTTATATTTCATTTTTTAAAAATAAATTTTCCAAGTTTCGTTGTCTCTGAAGTTATCTTTACATCATCACTTATCCTTTGACCGCATACCCAAATTATTCTTTTACCATCTAACAAAAGCCATTGTTTCTTCTTAGAAAAGATATCAATTTTTTCATCTATAAAAAAATCGCTTAATTTTTTTGACCCATTCATACCAATCGGCCTGAATCTATCACCTTCTTTCCATAATCTAAGAGTAAGGGTTTTATTCCTTATTTTAGCTGCATCAATTATTTCTGAACTCTTCGAATTATTATAATTTTCTTTAACTGCACTAGATTGCCAAGAGAAAATAAAATCATCTATTAATATTTCTGTATCTGGTGAAATAGTAACTGATTCCTTTTCAATATAATATTCATTTTTTAATATAAATTTTTTCCTGTCTTTAAGTAGCCTCCAGTTGTTTTCTAGTTTATAAATCTGACCAATTTTAGAATCTGAAACAAACTTATACAATTCATAATGAACATGCCTTCTCCAAGGACCATTTAACAAAGTAAGTTCTTGTAAAATAATTGATAATAAGTATGGAGGAATCGCTCTTAATAATTGCTCATCTAAGTGAATTTGATGGTTATCTTTATTGCAAATTAATTGTGGAATGAGAATAGTTGCCGAAAACTTTAGTGATTCATGAACATCATTAGCATTTTTAGTAATTTGGGTAAATGCAGAGACCAAACTAGAATTTTCATTTTCCCAAGGGGAAACAATTTTATGTCTTAAAAAATTACGAGCAATGGACAAATCATTATTTGATGGATCATCAAACCATGGAATTGCATTATCTTCAATATAATTGTTTATTTTATTTTTAGATAATGATAAAAGTGGGCGAATTAATCTATCTCTTTTTGAATGAATACCTCTTAATCCTGTTATTCCTGTTCCTTGCGATAAATGAAATAAAATTGTTTCTATCTGATCATTCCCATGATGCGCAGTTATAATGTGACAAGAATTATAATCAGATGAAATTTTATATAATGATTTATAACGGAATTCTCGCGCCCATTCTTCAGTGCTCATATCTTTTGACTTTGTATTTGGGTCAAGATGATCAATTATAATTTCTATATCATTTAGATCACAAAATTCTTTAACAAATAACTCATCAGCTGTAGAATCTTTTCTTATATGGTGGTTAATATGGACAGCAACAAGATTTAGCTTTAGAATATGATTTAATTTTATCATACCATAAAGAAGCGCCATTGAATCTTTGCCGCCTGAAATAGCTATAATGATATTCTGATTGCTCTTAATAGATTCTATTCTAGATATACTATCAAGTAAAGATTGTTCGAAACTGTGTAATTTTTGTTGTCTCATTTTTTTAAAATTTTTTTTATCATGTTACTTTTAATAAAGTCATTATCAACAATATTTACTAAATAATAATTTTCATATATTTTTTTTAATAACGAGTAAGAAATTGAATCTTTTTCATAAATAGATGCCCAATCATTTATCCATATACTAAAAGCTTCATTTTTCCATATCATGAATGAGCGGGCATCCACAATAGTTGGTTGTTTTATCTTTTCACCAGGAAATACACCCCATGTTACAACGTTTACATTATCTTCTCCGACATTTGAAATTATATCTTCAGATAGATTTACAGCTTGATATGAAATACTCGTATTTTTTTTAATATTGGTTATTAATGTATCAAGATTTTCTTTTGAAGTAAAAAACTCTAAATATGCTTTTTGGTATACTCTACCACCACTGGATCCCCATCCAAAATGAGGATCATCAGAGTGAGCACCATTAACATTAGGTTGTGAATTTATAGTGAAATATCCTGATTCATTTAATATAATTAACTCATTAGTAATCTGTTTGCTTTCAATTGCAAGTTTCGATTCACACCAAGGTAAAGAATTAATATCACCCTTACAAAAAGATACAAAAATATTGGATATATCTTTAATAGACTTCGGACTTCCCCAAATTTTTTTTCTTTTCTTTCTAATCTCATTACTTTTTGATCCTGCCCTTATTGCATGATATTGGTTTAACTCACCAAAAGTTGGACTGCTAATATCTCCCCACCGACCATTTGGGAAATCATCCCAGTTTTCAGTGCGTGCAAAATAACTTATTGGACGGTTACTCCAAAATATTGGGCGAACGTCTTCAGAAGACTTTCTATTTTCATCTGAAGATTGTCTCCATGGTAATTCCCTATTTTGTATTTTGTCTGAAATCAATCCAATTGAGTGTAAAATTTCATTTACAGAGTGTTCAAGATTAAGTGTGTAGAAGTGCAACCCAGGGACATCTTCTTTTATTAGCTTTTCGCACATTTCCGCCCCATACTCAATACCATATTGGATTACACTTTCATCATCATTTTTTATTGGTTCAAGTTTTTTAAGAAGATCTTTCGGAATACTCACATTGCAAAATTGGGTAAATTTTCTAAATCTAGCATAATTATGTATCGGCATAATTCCTGGAATTATCGGTATATCAATTCCTTTAGATAAACATTTATCTCGAAAAACTAAGAATTTTTCTATATCATAGAATAATTGAGTAACAATAACATCAACCCCAGCATCTACTTTATTCTTTAAATGATCTATATCTAAGTCAGGGTCAGTCTGTTCTTGATGTGTCTCAGGATACCCTCCTACAGCTAAGAAAAATGAGTCATTAAAATTATTCCTAATATAATTAACTAAATCTACTCCATAATTAAATGGCTGATTGGACTGTTCCCAATCTTCACTTCCTTCAGGTGGATCACCTCTAAGGGCTAATATATTGGAAATATTATTTTCTTTAGCTTCTAAAAGAACATTGTGTATTAATTGAGTAGTCATATTAGTACATGTAAGGTGCATCATAACATCCAATCCAAAATATTTTTGAATTGTTTTACTCATATCTAATGTTCTTTCTGCGGTACTACCACCCGCGCCCCAGGTAACGTCAATGAAAGCTGGGTTAAGAGAAGACATTCTATCAATTCTACTGTATAAGTTATCCATACCAAAATCTGTCTTCGGTGGAAAAAACTCAAAACTATAGAATACTCTATTGTTCTCTTTGTATTCTTTTATTTTATCTGAAATTTTCATCTAAACTCATACAATATTCATATTATACCATAAAAATTAAGTACAAAATAATTAATACTAATTTAAATTAGATTTGAGTGAAATTAAAAAAGGGTTCTTTTCCATCTCAATTTTAAAATTAGTTTCTTTTCCATGTCCTGAATAAATTTTCACATCAGATTCTATATTTTCCATTAAATGTAAAAGAGATTTCTCAAGCATACCCCAATCTCCGCCTGGCAAATCAGTTCTACCAACAGAACCATGAAAAAGCGTATCCCCAACAAAAATTATGTTTTCAATTAAAAGACAACAACCTCCAGGAGTATGACCTGGAGTCTCAATAATAGAAAATTTAAATATACCTATATTTAATTCGCCACTTTTTTGTATCCAATTATCTACAGTTGGCGCTGGTTTTGCTTCAATGCCAAATATTCTACATGACATAGGATATGATTCCAATATGGGTTTTTCTAAGTAATGAAGATAAAAAGGGATTTTATATCTAGTCTTTATTTGTTCAACTGCTCCTATATGATCTAAATGGGCGTGTGTATTAATTATACCAATTGGATTAAATTTATTGTCATCAATAAAAAAGATTATTTTATCAGCTTCATCTCCAGGATCAATCAATACACATTGTTTTGATAATTTATCCGCAAGGATATAACTATTCTCCTGGAAAGGTCCAGTAATTAAACTATGAACTTGAAGTTTCAAATATTATCGAAAAATAAGTGGGATAAAACTTTAATTTTTTCTTTATATGAATTAGGATAAAGAAACCATAATGATGCTGATAAACTACTAAGGATTGAATTACCATCTTGTGGCGTAAAACAAAAACCACTTATCTCATTACCATTTTTAACATTTAATGTTTGTTCAACTACTACCGTTTGATTTAAGATTCTTCCATAATGACCATGATCCCTACCAAAAGAGAAAACTCGACTTGTTAAATTTTTTGATGTAAAAGCAACAAGTTGATTTTGATTTAGTCTATTTTTCAAATCATCTAAACTAATTAATTCATCCACCTTTAATGAAAACCAAAGTACATGCATATACTGACTATTTACTTTCATTGCGGAAGAGAATAAATTTAAATCGTAGTTTAAAGTTTTAAATAAGTTTACAGCATCTTCAGCATGATGAGACCCAAATTGTTCTGTAATATGTTCATTCACTAAAGGTGAAGGAATATAACCTACTTCTTGATGCATATCATTTGCTCTTCTAACACAAAGATATTTTCCTTCTATAAGATTTTCCGCGATATTTTCATTTAAAGCAATAGTATTGGTTATACATGAAATATTATGCGTATTACATGAAACTATTTGAATGAATTGATCCGCATCAATATTTAGGGCATCATCATTAATCCCTAATGCATATTTTTTACCAAAATCTGATTCACTTCCTTGTGCAAGAAAACCTTTTACATTTCCTGCAAATTTAGAATAATATTTTTCTTTATTTTTATGCCCAACCCCCTTTGGTGTGCAATCAATTACTACGCTCGCTCTAGAGATAGCTTCTTCAGTTTCAAATTCTGGTTGCATCCCAAAAGTGAGAAAATCTTCAATTTTATTATTATCAACTGCTAAATGTGCGCCACGTTTTTGCAAATCAATAACTTTTGTATAATCACCTTTTAATGCACTATTTTTGTGAAAGGTAACTTGATCAATCCCAAGTTTATCTTTATAATCTGCAAGCAATCCAATTAAAGGTTCTCCAATTGTTCCTGTCCCTATTACGTGTATGATTTTTTTATCTGGCATGTTTTCCATTACCCAAGATTAGTAAAAACAATTATAAATATTTCCTTTCATTAAATATCTGTTTAATAAACCAAATAATTATAAAAATAATTACAATAGTTATTGCTCTTACAAAACTATTAAAGAAATAATTTTCCATTATTTATTTTTCCTATTAAGAACGACTTTAAGTACATGCATTCTATAAAATAACATAAATGAAAATAAGATAGTAAAAATTACTAGTGAGATTAAAAATGGGATAATAATCTCTGGATTCTGTTTTGTTATCTCAACCTGCGGATGAGATTGATATCTTTCCTCCCAAAAACGCACTGAATAAAAAATAATTGGAACATCAAAAAATGCAACAATACCTAGCACCGCTGCATATCTTGAAGTGCGTTCAGGATGACCTCCAAATGTTCTTAACATAAAATAACCAACATATATTAAAAATAAGATTAAGGTTGTAGTTAATCTTGGCTCCCATGTCCACCAAGTCCCCCAAATTGGCTTTGCCCATATAGGTCCTGTAATTAATACAAGAACAACAAATAAAGTTCCAATTTCCGCAGCAGCAAAACCTAAATGATCCCAAATAGTTTTCTTATTTATTAGGTACAACACACCTGCAATCATTACTATGAAATACGATAAAAACCCAGTCCATGCTATAGGTACATGAAAATAAAATATTTTTTGTGCCCAAAATTGGTCAGGTATCATAGGTGTATTATTAATAATATTATAAATATTAAATACCATTAAAGTAAATACCGCAACAGCAACTATTACATTTATTCTTTTTGAAAAAAATAATTTCATTATTCTTCAGTTATATATTCAAATATCATGAACCCTAATAAAAAGAAAACTAGAGAAAAAGATAACATTAAATAAATCCAAGCTTGCCAATTAGTAAAACTCAATCCTTTAAACCAATAATTTGTAGCTTTAACACAAGCAATTATGTGGGGAGAAACTAAAGGGAAAAAGAGAATTGGCAATAACATTTCACTTAATTTTGCTCTCATGGATAGACCACTAACAATTGCTCCAATAGCCATAATACCTAAATCACCAATAAGAAGTATTAATATCATAATGTGCCAATCGCTAGGGATAGTAAGATTCATAAAAATTATAAATGGTGGGATAATCATAATTTCAGCAATTAAAAGTAGTATTGTACCACTTATTGCTTTAGATAAAAAGATTATACCCCGATCAATAGGTGCAGCTAAAGTTAGTGTAAAAGCATCAAATTCTTTTTCAAGAAGAAACATTCTATTTAATCCTAAGGAACTTATAAATAGAATAATTATCCATAATAATCCAGGGGAGAAAGCATGATTTATTGCCTGGGAAGCATTAAAAGAAAGAGAAAAAATCATAATAATAGCTAGGCCAAAGGCAAACATGGGAATAATAATCTCTTTGGTTCGCAATTCAAGTAAAAGATCTTTACGTACAAGTGTATAAAACATTATTATCGCAATATTTTTATTATTTTTTTAATATCAATTTCATTAGTGCTTTGATCAAATAATAGTTTTCTATTATCTAGTAATAACAACCTAGAACAATATGATAAACTCCATTCGGGGTCATGTGTTGCAAAAATCATTGTTTTAGAATTTCCAATCCATTTATCTATGTGACCCTGTGCTGTTTTTCTACCTTTTAAATCCAAAGATGAAAAAGGTTCATCAAAAAATAAAATTTCCCAATCTATAAGATCTGCTAAAGCATATTTCAGACCTTGCAACATTCCTTTTGAAAAAATCTTTATTTGATCATTAATTCTATTTGATAATCCTAATTGATTTAAAGTGCTTACGATACTAGTATCTTTCACTCTTTGTCCATGTATAGAGCAAGCGAACTTTAAGTTGTCTAAGGCGGATAAGGAAGGATATAGACCTACATCATGACCTAAATAAAGAATCCCTTTTCTAATAATTGCTTTTTCTTTATAAATATTTGCATCATTATATAATATGGTCCCCTTATCAGGCTGACTAATTTTTCCTAATATTCGCAATAAAGTCGATTTGCCAATACCATTTTTTCCTAATAAAGCTATCATGTCACCTTGTTCAACTTTGAATGTAATATCTTCTAAAATTGTTCTATGAAAAAAACTTTTATATATATTATTAATGGTATACAATATTATATACCTTGTTTAGGTGATAGCAAATTTATTTGATCAATTATCTCAGATATTTCACTTAGCAATTCAGCTCTAAATGAATTGTAATCTTCTGCATGTATATTTTCGATAAGATATTCATTATCAAGGTATTGAATCTCTCTATATAATATTGACTTTCTTCTTTCTAAAGTATTTAGTAAATCATGATCCTCTTTATCATTGATTACTTCTTTCAGAAACAGAGGCCAAATCGAAAAAAGAAAAAAGCTGGAAAACATTAGAAATAATAAAAGCCAAATCATTGTAATAACAATTTCTTTCTATTGCTAGGCCATAGTGCAATAAGAGTTCCAAAAACAAGGATATAAGCGCCATACCATACAAGTCTTACTAAAGGATTTATCATAATTTGAAAAAAAGCAATATTGTTATCTGTATCTATACTTGAGAAAACAGAATATATATCTCTTTTAATTGTACTATATATATCTAATTCACTATGTGGCTGTCTTCTATCAGGATTAGGATCCAGATGGAAGTATATTCTTTTTTCAGGCCGTAATGATGTAATGATATTTCCATCATCACCAGTTACTAATAACTCTGCAATCCATGAAAAATGATTAGATCTTTCTTCTGGCCACAATTTTACTAATTTTAAATTAACATCTCCCAAATGATTCTGTTCATTAATGGCTAATCCAAATTCTTTTTTCATGTTAAATGCCTGACCTGTAAAACCAATAAACATCAAGACTATACCAAGATGAACAAAATAACCACCATATCTACTTCTATTCTTTTTTATTAATGTTACCAATGCAGTTAATATTGATTCATTGAAACGCTTAACCCTTGAGTAAATACCTCTTTTGAATTCCATAGAAATTGAAATACTGACAAAAACTGAAAGCATAAGGGAGATAACTACATAACCTCTAAGTCCAAAAAGTAAAAACACTATTGATGAGCTTAGTGATATAATGACTGGTAAAGTAAAATTATTTTTCAAGTTTTGTATTGAAGTTTTTCTCCAAGCCAATAATGGTCCAACTCCAGTTAGAAATAATAAAAACAAACCAATAGGAATAGTTACTTGATTAAAAAAAGGAGGTCCAACCGTAATCTTTGTTCCCTGGATTGCTTCTGTTATTACAGGAAATATTGTTCCCCAAAAAACAGCAAAACAAAGTGTAACGAAAATTACATTGTTAAATAAGAACCCACTTTCTCTTGAAGTTAGAGATTCTATACGCTTATCTGATTTAAGATTAGATAAATTTTTAATAACAAAAAAAACACATACAATTAATAGAATTATAACAAATGAGAGAAAGAAGGGACCTAAAGGAGATTGTGTAAATGAATGAACTGATGACATTACCCCACTTCGAGTAAGAAAAGTCCCGAAAATAGTTAATATAAATGTTATCATTATAAGAATCATATTCCATAAACGAAGCATATTCTTCTTTTCTTGTATTATTATAGAATGCAAAAAGGCTGTTCCAGTTAACCATGGCATAAATGATGCATTTTCTACAGGATCCCATGCCCAATATCCTCCCCATCCTAACTCTTGATAAGCCCACCAACCACCAAGAATAATACCACAGCTAAGTGACAACCAAGCAACTAAAGACCATCTTCTAATAGATCTTATCCATAAAGATCCACTTTCTTTTGTCATTAGTGCAGCAAATGCAAATGCAAAGGGAATTGTAAATCCAACGAATCCTAAATATAAGATTGGTGGATGTATTGCCATCGTTAAGTTCTGTAGTAAAGGATTAAGCCCTAGTCCATTCACAACTTCAAAATCGGCTTTAGTTGCCTCAAAAGGATTCGTTATAAAAGTTGTAAGAATTAGAAAAAATAGTTGCACTATTAGAATTACAATTAATACCCAAGGCATCATTCTATGATACCTGTTTTTATTCTGATGTATAGTGATTAAACTGAAAATAGATAGTATAAATAACCAAAATAGCAGAGATCCAGATTGACCCGCCCATAATGCGCTAATTTTATATATAGTAGGTGTTTCAAGACTAGTATGATGAGCTACATAGTCTATATTAAAATTACTAGAAATAAGTTCATTAACTAAAATAAACGTAGAAATTATTATAAGAAAAGAGACAACCATCGCCATTCTTCTACCTGAAAGAAATAAACGATAATCACCTGTACGAATATAAAACAACAATAAAAAGATTGATAAAATAGAAAAACTAGCAGCAAGACTAATTGATACGCTGCCAAATACAGGGATCATATGTTTATATCATCAAGTTGATATGAAGAAGCATCTCGTAAATCTCCCTCATAACGGGAGGCACATTTAGTCTGTAACATATCTGCATTAAATGATCCATTAGAATATGCTCCTTCCACAATAACCTCCGCACCATGTTTAAAAAGATCTGGTCTTGCACCAATGAATTTAACTGGTAATATAGAAGCACCTTCCTTTATGTTAAAATAAACTTCCATTCTATTTGATGGGGATACAATAATAGAGCTGTCAGCGACAATACCACCTAAACGAACCCGCTCAATATTTTTAGAGTCCAATATTTCTCTAACTGAAATAAACTTTACTAATGCTTTTTCATTTACAGGATTAAATGATGACCACAAAATCCAAAAAGAAGATATTAGAGATAGTCCTATTACAGATAAAATTACTTTATATTTTTGCGACATTAAGAATTATAAAATATTGTTTAAAAAACTGCAGATTCCTGCCATTCACCGAATTCAACTTTCATCACAGTAACAATCTCACCAAGTGTTACACATGCTTTTGCCGCTTCAATAATTGAAGGCATAATATTTTTTCCATTTCTACAACACTCTTGTATCATATTAAGTGACTGTTGCACCGTTGCCTCATTGCGATTATTCCTCAAATTTTTAATAGACTGTATACGTTCATCTTCAATTTCAGATCCAATCTCTAAGATTGGGATATCTATCTTTTCATCATTCTTAATAAACTTGTTTACTCCAACAATATATAACTGTTTCTCATCAATTAATCGTTGATAATCTTCAGCTGATTTTGCAATCTCTCTTTGAAAGTATCCATCTTCAATAGCTTGAATTACACCTCCATTCTTTTCAATCTCTTCAAAAT
>CAYTYA010000004.1:36705-54501 GCA_964442015.1 uncultured bacterium | reverse complement strand
ATAATAATTATTATCCATGTAGGAAATTAATGAATCTAATCCATTGTCTTCACTATACCATTTCCATATCCCATCCTTTTGATCATTATAATAAGCGCCTTTTATTTTTATCTTCCCTTTATTATTAAATACCTGTATCACACCATTTTTCAACCCATTATTGTAATTAAGTTCTCTAATTTTAACTTTATTTTTCCACCAAACCCATTCGCCATGTGGAATATCTTTACGATATTCCCCTATAGATACTTTTTGGCCCTCTTTATCATATTCTTTATAGTTACCATGCTTTTTATTATCAACATACTCAATAATTAATTGAGGTTTTCCATTATTAAAATAATCAATATAATCACCATAAAGCGCATCTTGATGAAAGGATCTCACAGAATCAAGGAGACCGTCATCACCATACCAAGTCCACTTTCCAGATAACTGGCCATTAATATAATTCCCTTTAGCATAATTCTTACCCGATTGAAACCAAGAACGATAATTGCCGTTTGGCTCACCTTCTAAAATATCTTGGGAATAAAATCTCATGCCGTTACGATGATACTTAAGAAATTTAGTAGTAACTGAATCAGATCTCACTCCTTTCTTTGTTACTTTGTATTCACGAATGAGTTTCGTTTTACCATTATTATATATATCTAAAACTTGAGTTTTTGGGGCACACGTAAATAAAGAGAATGAAAATAAGAAAAATAAAGTGTTAACAACTCTTGTCAACATTTAAACGCAAGTAATTATTTCCTTAGCAACCATAAATGGTATCAAAATATATAAAATTGAATCTCGAATAAGATAATAAAGAAAAAAAATGATTAAAACGATGGAGCCTTTTTCTCTAAAAAGATGAATAAATCCATTTTTTTTCCGAATATCATTCCATTCACGAATAATTTTCGGATTCAACATTTTCATTTATCCTTCAGTTTGATTTTGTCAAATTTCAAATTCTCGTATTTTTCCCAAATAGTTTCTCCAGAAGCCTGTTGGAAACGAAAAGCAAAAACTAGAGCATCCATAAATGAGTTATTCTGAAATTCTTTATGACTATAATATTCATCAATCCAACCTATATACTCTATAAGGTCTACTTCCTCAAGTTGATCAAAAATACCAAAAACTGTCTCTGCTTTATTTTCATAGTACCATTGCGTTATTTCTTCATAACCAATTTCTTTTTTTAATGCATCATAAGTTTCATATACTTGAGTCATATAAGAAAATAAATATATCTTTTTTTCTTCCTGACTTAGAGTTGTCCAATAGATAGATATAACATTTCTCTCTTCAAAGTCCCAATCAGTATCCTGTCCAGAGACTATTGTATTAGTAAATAGAAATGATGCAAAAAGATATATATAAAATAAAATGTTATATTTTTTCATACTTGGATGTTTGAATTTTACAAATAAAACATATTAAAAACAGTCAAATCTCAGATTAAGAATTATGTGTAATAATTAATTTGATTCAACCCAATCACCATTTGCTTTTATTAGATCTATCAGTGCTTCAACAGCTATATCTGCAGGAATATTTCTTTTGACTACTTCATACCCTTTATATAGAGATATTTGTCCAACACCTGTACCAACATAACCATAATCTGCATCCGCCATTTCTCCTGGACCATTTACTATACAACCCATAATTCCAATCTTAACTCCTTTAAGATGATTCGTTCGAGATCTAATTTCACTTGTAACTTTCTGAAGATTAAATAAAGTTCTACCACAAGAGGGACAGGAAATATATTCAGTCTTTGAAATGCGTGTCCGGGTTGCTTGTAAAATACCAAAACACTGTTTTGTATTTATATCATTTGCAAAATCAGAGGACAACCAAACTCCATCACCAAATCCATCCAGTAATAGCGAACCAATATCTATTGAACTATATAGTTGAAACTTATTTTTAGTTATATTTTCATATTCTTTCTTAATTATAACAGGAACTTTCCATTTAATCTTTTCAAGTTCAAAAAATATTCTTCTAAAATCAGCCACCCAATGATCATTATTTGTATTAATTAATAAGATAACAGAATCATCATTTTGTAATTTGGATACATTATTAGAAAAGAATTCATTTGTTGAAATATTAATAAAGTTTATTAATCCTCTTTCTCCTTTATAATTAAAATATTCTTCTAATGCAAATAATGGGAATGATTGCTTATCATTTTCCCAATATTTAACATTTTGAATAACAAATAGGGTACCTGGTAAACTAAAATTTAATTTTTTGTTACCGATATAAATATAATCTACAGCTTGATCTCCTATTACCCATTTATCTAAATTTTTTGAGTATTTATATCCAACATCTTGTAAATCTTTAAATAATAATTCATTTCCTTTCGACATATCAACCACCACACGTGGAACATGATCTTTTCCAATATTATTAATTAATGAAGATTTCCTTTTTGAATAACTATATGGTTGGAATGAAGGTTCAACAATAGGAGGTATCTTTGCATGCTTACCGCGTTCTTTATAATGATCAATCAATAGCTTTGCTACAGGCAATTCTAATTCAGGCTCTTCAGTTAATGAAACTCTAATAGTATCTCCAATACCATCTTCTAATAAAGCACCTATTCCAACGGCAGATTTTATACGACCATCCTCACCATCACCGGCTTCAGTGACACCTAAGTGCAAAGGATAATTCATGCTTTCTTTTTTCATCATTGCCACAGCTAATCGGTATGCTTGAACCATTACCTGGGTATTGCTTGCTTTCATTGATATTATCAAATCATAATAATCTAATTCTTCACATATACGAACAAATTCTAGTGCGGATTCTACCATTCCTAATGGAGTGTCTCCGTATCTACTCAATATTCTATCGGATAGAGAACCATGATTCGTTCCTATGCGCATAGCAGTATTATTTTCTTTGCAGATATTAACTAACGGAATAAATCTATCTTTAATCTTATCTAATTCACGTGTATAGGATTCATCATTATATTCGAGGATATTAAATTTCTTCTTATCCACATAATTACCAGGATTAATTCTAACTTTTTCAACAATTTCAGCTGCAATGAGCGCAGCATTAGGAGTAAAATGTATATCTGCTACTAATGGTGTTCTATATCCACGATTACGGATTTCTTTTTTTATATTTATTAGATTTTCGGCTTCACGTTTGCTTGGTGCTGTAATACGAACTAATTCTGATCCTGCTTTAATCATCCGTATTGACTGCTCAACAGTTTTTTTAGTATCCATTGTATCTGTTGTTGTCATTGATTGTATTCGAATAGGATTATTGCCCCCAATACCTATTCTTCCTACAATTACTTCTCTAGTTTTAAACCGGGAATAGCTTGTTAGACTATTACAATAATCTTGTGAAAAAATTGTCATGATCTACAATCCTATTTCCTGAAAGATTTCTTAATATATTGCTCTGCTTCTTTGATTGCATAAGAATAATTACCCAATTGAATACATTTACTGTAATATTCAATTGCAGCGCTTCTTTCTCCAAGAAGATCATGAATTTTACCTTTCAATAGCATTGCGTTGCCTAAAATAATATCCAATTCTGCACCATAATTATTAATGACAATATCTAAAGCAGATAGAGCTAAAGGATAATCATTATTTAAATAATGATATAAGGCCCACTCATATTTCCGATAAGCTAAATACCAATCTTTATGAATATCAGTTAGATCTGAAAACATTGAATCTAGCATTTGTAAGGATTGATACGCATCTGTCATTAAAGAATTATTTAGAAGACTTTCAGTATAAAGCACTCTATAGTAATAACGTTTAGGAAAGTTTGAAACAAGATCGTGACTAAAAAGAAGAGCAAATTTTGGTTTGGGATTTATCCAAAGATGCATAAATGCAAGAGTTCCTTTAGCTTCAATCCAGGACCATTGACCCTTCTCTGCTGCTTTTAAGATCTTCTTCTCACCCGATACCGTTGATGGATTTAGACCAAACATCCCTGATGCAGCCCAACGGACAAGAGAATTAGACATACCAGAATAATATTCAACTATTCCTAAAGGTAATTGTGCATCTACAATTTCTGGATTATTTTCAGCAACATTTAAAATTATTTTAAATCCTCTGTATCCCCATAATAAGGTATTTAACCATTCTTTTCTACCTAAGGATACTCTAGCCTTTAAGCCAATAGTTGAACCAAGATATAATTTATAATTAGGGTCATCAGGGTACTTATCTATCAATTCATTATAAATTGGAATAACTAGATCAATATCTTTGTTTAAGGTATGCCATGTAACATCCAGTGGATCATGAGCTTGACTATGAAGCCATCTTGCAGACACCCAAGTCAAATGCACTGTAGGATTTTCAGGATAGTCTATTCTCGCATTATTTAATATCGATATAGCTTTTCCAGTATCATAGTTATAAAATGATCTAACTGCTTTCCAAATAACTTCATCACCAGAATATTGTGCGTTTAAAAGACAAACAAGATATAAAAGACTAAAATAAGAAAATTTAGATTTCATCTATGTAAAATAATAGAGATCTATAGAAGTGCAATAAACTAGATTAATATCCAGACTAAGAGCCAAGACGCTTTGATAAAATCAACCAACCCTTTGCATCATTATCTTCTGGATTAATTTGCAAACTTCTATTCCATGCAGCTTTTGCAAGTTGATACTCATTCATTTTCCAGTAGGTTACCCCCATACCTGTATAAGCATTTGAGTCATTAGGACGTAATTCCAATACTTCTTGAAAAGCAGAAAGAGATTCTTTATACATGGTCTTATCTTGATAGAACCTTCCTAATGTTCTAAAAGCACCTGGTAACCAAGCATATGAGTTAGAGTTTACACTAAGAGCTTTTTCAAAAGAAGTCCTACCTAATCCTGGTTCACCTAATCTATTGTACTCAACAGCTAATATATAATACGCTTGAGGCAATAAATTTCTAACAAGCGGGTGCTGATTTTGATAATGCAACAAATCTTCCCAAACTGATGCTGCAAGCCCCCATTCCTGTGCATTGAAATAGCTTAAACCTTGCATATATCTTGCATCACGATGATGCGGGTCAAGGTATACTACATCTCCAAAACTTAGGGCAGCATATATATATTTTCCCATATTGTAATACAGATTCGCTAAGCCTAAATGAGACTGCTTATGCTTAGGATCCATTTTTATTGATTTTTGAAAAG
Source organism: uncultured bacterium (assembly GCA_964442015.1). Taxonomy (GTDB): domain Bacteria; phylum Fidelibacterota; class Marinisomatia; order Marinisomatales; family TCS55. The sequence goes on along the minus strand of CAYTYA010000004.1, from coordinate 49,292 downwards.
AAGCTTTTGCTAGATCTATTTCGCCTAATTCAGTATATGCTGTTGCTTGCAAATAAATAAATCCATTTTGATCAGGATAACTTTCAATTGCTTGATTGGCCATAGAAATAGCTTCATCAAATTTACTCTCATTAATCTTTTCATGTATTAATGTAAGCTTTTTGGCTGGCCCTTCAGGCGCTTTCGAAGCAGTACGCACTAAAACCTGTCTACTCATCTTTAAAGCGGGAGAACCTTTCTCTTTTACCGCCATAGCATCCAATGTCCCCTTATGATTAGGGTCTAGATCTAAGGCTTCCTCGTATGACTGTCTTGCTTTTTGATAATCACCTATTTTTTCATATAGAGACCCAAGATAAAAATGAGAATCTGGATTATTATAATGCCTAGCAACTTGTCTAAGATAGACATCCTTGGCCTTTGACCAGTTGCCATTTACTTCATAATGCAAAGCAAGTTGCCTTTGAATACGTAAATCATCAGGGGCGCTATCTGCTGCTTGTTCAAAGTCAACCGTACTATAAGTTGGTCTAGATTCTAATCTTGCAACCTGTTTCTGCTTACGAGGTGCAATATATTTCATAGCCCTACCCATTTTTCTTCTTGAATCAGTGAGATCATTGTTTAGATCATAAAGCTCACCTGCTAATTGCATTGCGCTTAAAGTTGGCTTCTTAGCCTGAACACTAGGAGTTTTAATTCTAGATCCTTTTTTTAATATTCCATTAATTTTCGAAATATAAGAACTTGTAGTTTTTGAAGGGCTTAGCTTATGTGCTTTTTTAAAATCGCCCAATGCTGCCTTATAATTTTTTGCTTTATACCTCTTTTTCGCTCTATTAAGATACTTTTTTGCTTGGGGGCTTGCCTTTGCAGATTTCTTTTTCTTCCCTTTGGATTTTTTCTTGGATCTGTTTTTTTTTCTTGAAGAAGATTTTTTCTTTTTACTACTTGATTTTTTTGAAGTTCTTTTCTTTTTAGCAGCAGATTTTGAACTGCTTGAACTTTGCGCATATAATTCTGATGATTGAAATGGAAGAACTGTAGTAAATAATAATATTAATATTATTACTTTAACAATCCATCTGGTATGTGAATAATGCATGTGGACTATATTTAATTTACATAAATGCAATCAGTGTGTCAGCGAAATAATTATAAAAAATTATTTTTTTAATGAACCAATTAATTCGTATTCATTAAAATCATCAATCTCAATCTGGCAAATATCGCCTTTTTCTACAAAATCATTAATTCTAACTATTTTATCAATTTCTGGGGCATCATACTGAGTTCTACCTACCGCGATATTATTACTAACTTCATCAACAATTACGTCATAAGACTGACCTACCATATAACTATTTCTTTCAAAATCTATATTATTCTGAAGATCCATAATTATCGATTTTCTTTCATCTTTTAATTCTCTTGGAATATTATCTTCTAGATCAGCTGCAAGTGTCCCTTCCTCTTCAGAATAAGTAAAAATACCTAAATGGTCAAATTTAATTTCTGAAACAAAGTCTGTTAATTCTAAAAAGTCCTCTTCTTCTTCTCCTGGATAACCAACAATTATCGTAGTTCGAATACTTATATCAGGAATAGCTTTTCGCAAATTATCAATTTTTCTACGAATGCCCTCTTGGTTTAAGCCTCTTCTCATAGAGCGCAATAAATTATCAGAAGCGTGTTGTATCGGCATATCTATATAATTACAAATTCTATCTGATTTTGCCATAGAATCAATAATTCTTTGATTTAGGTGAGCAGGATGTGCATAATGAATTCTTATCCATTCAGGTCCATTATCAATTTTATCCATTTCAGATATTAAATCACTTAAATATACTTTTTTATCAAGGTCCCAACCATAAGATGTCGTATCCTGAGCAATAATCATTATTTCTTTTGTACCATTATCAACTAATCGTTCAGTTTCAGAAGTTAATTCTGGTATAGTTCGGCTTTTTTGCAAACCCCTCATAATAGGAATGCTGCAAAACGAACATCCATTATCACAACCCTCAGCAATTTTCAAATACGCAAAGTGAGAAGGCGTTAGGATAGATCTAAAAAATAAAGGGTCATCTTTTCCATAATCTTTTCCTGTTAGAAAAGAAGCAATTTGCCTATGATCATTTGTACCAAAAAATCGATCTACTTCAGGAATTTCTTTCTTTAAATCATTATGATATCTTTCTGATAAACAACCCATGACGACCAATTGCTCAATTGTTCCTTTCTTCCTTAGTTCTGCAGCTTGAAGTATTGTGTCAACGGACTCCTCTCTTGCTATATCTAAAAACCCGCATGTATTTATTATAATTGTATCTGCATCATCAGGACTTTCTGTGACATCATATTGTGTATTCTTTAAACCACCAAGTAGTATTTCAGAATCAACAAGATTCTTCGCACATCCAAGGCTTATAAGGTGCAACGTTTTTTTATCTTTATGCATCTGAAATATTTAATAAAGAATTTATATAGTTATTATAATCAAATTTTTCTAGATCTTCAATATTTTCACCAATGCCAAGGAACTCTATAGGGATATTTAATTCCTTACTTAACCCAAATACGATACCACCTTTTGCTGTACCATCCATTTTAGTAAGCACAGCAGAGTTAATATCTATATAGCTAAGAAACTCCTTTGCTTGATATAAAGAATTCTGACCTAAAGTAGAATCAATTGTCACTATCGTTCCCAAAGAATAATTTTTAAAATTATCCAAAATTATACGCTTCATTTTTTCTAGTTCAAGCATAAGGTTCTTATTGGTATGGAGTCTTCCTGCTGTATCTATGATTACAATTTGCGACCCTTGGCTACTGGAAGCATTCAAACCATCATAAATAACTGAGGATGGATCCTTTGCTGATTGATTACTTATTAATCTAACATTGATTCTATTCGACCAAATTTCTAATTGATCTAGAGCAGCCGCACGATAAGTATCCGCAGCAACTAATACAACATCATTTCCCATTAGTTTATAGTAATGCGCAAGCTTTGCCGCTGTGGTTGTTTTGCCTGTTCCATTAACACCAACAATTAGTTTAACAAAGGGTAGAGACTGCTTCTCTACTTTATTAGACGCTAATATTGATAACATATAATCCTTTACATACTGTATATACTTATCCCCTGAGCTAGTTTTAATTAAATTAATTATTTCTAGAGTCGTATCATGGCCAATATCTGCAGATATTAGGGTGCTTTCTAAATTATCTAAGGCTTCACTAGAGACTTTATTTTTTTGTAAAACATTAAAAGAATCTGCTATACTTCTTCGTGTTTTTGCTAATGCATTAAATAACTTACTAATCACAATATTATTGAAGGCTTTTATATTCTTGAATAAATGTTATATAATACTTTATCCAACTAATAATTAATAGATAAGAAGCAATAACAAGACATAAAAAAGGTAAATAAGGGATTGTTTCAATTTTAAATATATGAAAAAATATTCCCATAGTTGTAATACCTGCTCCCCACTTACCCCACCAATTTGAATGAAGAACAAAATTAGTATGATTTAATAAATATATAGCTGGTAACGCTATAGATACGTATCTAAATATGTAAAAAATAAAGAACCAAGTAGGAAATCTTCCCTCATAAACCATAAAAGCAGTAACAGCAAGTATAACAATAAAGTCAGATATGGGATCTAACCACTGACCAAAATGAGTAACATTATGAGATTTTCTTGCTACCCACCCATCTAATGCATCAGATAATATTGCAATCACTATAAGCCAAAAAGTGAAGTTTAGATACTGTTCATCTTGAAGGGTGTAAATTATAGGAATCGATAGTAATGCACGTAACAGACTAATGAAATTTGCTAAAGTTAGTATTCTTGATGGATCAGTTATCTTAGATTTTAAATTCTTTTCATTCATTGAATAATATATTTCTATTTTAATATTTATTAGTGAAAGTCAATCACGAATAATACCTCTTACAACTCTTGTTGCCGCCCCAATATTATTATGTATTACATCTGTAGCTGCTTTACTAGCATTTAATAACAGCTTTTCATTATTAATTAATTTATTTACAATATTATAAAATTCCTTATTGTTGTTAATGGACCATCCTCCCTCAGAATCTATCAATTCTATTGCTTCCTGAAAATTATCATATTGTGGACCAAAAATAACTGGTAATCTTGCAATTGCAGGTTCCATTACATTATGGATTCCAGTAGAGAACCCTCCCCCAATATATGCAATTATACCATCCCAATATATTTTAGATAACACACCAATAGTATCAACAATAATTATTCTTGCATGATTTATAACAGATCCATTTCCTTCACTATACAATGCAACTGAATGACCTTTATTCAAGAAATAATCATAAACTGAATTTATATTTTTAGATGATGGTTCATGAGGAACCCAGATAATGGATAGATCACTGTTATCATTTATTATATTCATCAAACCATCTATTATATTATTCTTATCTTCATTATGCATGCTCCCTAAGATGATACATTTTTTTCTCTTTAATAAATTTTTTGTGTGTTCGATAGAATATTGATCTAAAACCTTATTTACTTGATCATATCTAGGATTACCTAAAACTCGAGTTACTATCTTATTAGGTTTTCTTATAATTAATTGAAGTTTTTCATCATCATTTTTTGTTATTGTATAAATTGAATAAAAATTGTTATAAACATGCCGATAGAAACCCTTTACTAAAGGCATTAATTTCTTTGTTTTTCTTTTAAACTTGGCTGCAAATAATACAGTTGGGATATTAAATGCTTTAGCCTTCCAAATCAAATTCGGCCAAATATCATATGCTGCAAAAATTAGCTTCTTTGGCTTTATAGTTTTGAGAGCTTTTCTAACTAGCCAAGGTAAATCAAAGGGCAAATAAATTTTGCAATCAATTATCTTATCATCTGTATTATTATATCCAGAAGGTGAAAAAAAACTAACAATTATTTTTATATGAGGCTCTATCTCTTTCAATCCTTCTAATACTGGTTTTGTCTGAAGAAATTCTCCATGCGAAGAAACATGGAACCAATAAATTGTATGATTATTTCCTTGTAGTGAACTGATATAATCATTTAATTGCCTATTAGTATTAAATCGACCAAAAAAACCTTCTCTAATTTTCTTATTGAAAAAAACACCTATTATTCCAATTAAAGCCATAATAGGTAATAAGAAAAAATTGTAGATGAAATACCATAAGTATTTCATCAATTCAATATCCTTTTAACAGCATTAATTACATTAGAACTAGAAATTTGATTCATACAATATTGCTGTGATCTAAAACAAGGACTTTGCCCATTTTGGCTACAAGGTCTACACCAAATATCCTTTTCTATAGTGAATGATTTTTCAAGCATTACACCACCACCCATTTGAATACTAGTTGGCCCCATAATCATTACAACAGGCACGCCGACTGCCTCAGATGCATGCATCAATCCAGTATCACTACCAATGGTCAAATTTGCACAGGAAATCAGGGCGATAGATTCTCTTAAAGTTAATTTTCCATGAAGATCAATTACATTCCTGTTAATTTTACTGATAGAATTGCAAATATCATCATTATCTCCACCCAACATAATAACTTTATATCTTAAATGATTGATGATGTAATCTATTACTTCACTATACCTTTTTGATATCCAAGTTTTTTGCTTCCATTTAGCTCCAGGTATTATAGTTATGAAAGATCCATTCACATCATTCTGATCAAGCAACATTTTTATCTCACGCTGTTCACTATTTTTAATTACTAATTTGTTCTTAGGTATTTCATATTGATGATTAAATATTGTATCTAAGCATTGATGATAGAGCCATCTCTGTGTAAAATTATCTTCAAAATCATCTTTTTTAAACTCTACCAGTTTAAACCTCTTCCACCTTGGCTTTTTATAAATAATTTTCTTACTACCTTTAATATGTTTCAAAATGATTTTAGATCGAATAACATTATGAAGATCAATTATCAAGTCATATTTTTGTAGAGAAATTTTCTTTCCTATACTTTTTAACTGACTATAATTATAACTTCTAGAAATTTTTATAATACGATTTATGGATGGATGATCAATCAATATTTCAGCATATTCATCTAAAGTGATAATATCTAATCTAGCATCAGGAAATTGATCTTTTAAAGTTTGTAATGGTGAGGTTAATTGTACAATGTCACCTATGGAGCTAAACCGGAACACCAAAATGGTCCGTAATTTTTCCATGCTAAATATTTCTTTTGGAATTAAATGCTACCAAGTCAATTAATGATTGTTTGTAAACTGATTGAGGATAGTCGCTTATAGCTTCAATAGCATGATTGCTAAATTCATCTATCTTATTTTTGGCGTATTCAAATCCACCAGAATAATCAACTAATTGAGTTAATCTGCGAATATCATCTTTTGATTTATTCTTAATATTTAAAATCTTTTTTACCAATCTTGATTCTGGTTTTTTTAGATTAGAATAGGAATATATTAAGGGCAAAGTTATCATATTCTTTTTTACATCAGCGCCAATATTCTTTCCAGTTTTAGATTCTACACCCAGCATATCAAACAAATCATCTTTGATTTGAAAAGCCATTCCTAACTTTTCACCAAAAAGACGCATCTTGTTTCGATCATTACTTTCTTTAGATGATGTAATTGCACCTAATTCACACGAAGTTGAAATAAGGCTTGCTGTTTTTTTACTAATCATATCATAATAAACTTTTTCAGTCATAGATCTGGTTAGACTCTTTTCTATCTGCAATATTTCTCCTGAACTTAACTTCTCTGCTGTTTGGGAAATTAAATCGAGCGCTTCAAAATCTTTTATACCTACTAAGTTTATGAGTGCTTTACTAAGGATGAAATCACCCATTAATACAGCTACCTTATTCTTCCAAATTCTATTAATTGATGGAAATCCTCTTCTAGTAGTAGCATCATCAACAACATCATCATGTATCAATGTGGCAATATGCAATAATTCAATCATAGCCGCAGATCTATAACTATTTAAACATGGCTCTCCACAAACTCTTGCTGATAGAATAGTTAAAACAGGCCTTATATGTTTACCTTTATGTCTTAAGATATATTTACCTACAGTATTTACTAGTCTAACATCAGATTTAAGAGCATCACGAAACTCAGACTCAAATAACTTAATATCTTCAAAAATTGGATAGGTGATCTGTTTTAATGTTTTTAAATCGTTATTCATCTTTATTGATTTTATTTATTTAACTTATCTTTTTTAACCATCCAAGATACACCAATACTAATCTCATACAATACAGCAAGTGGAATTGACATGAAAATTAAACTAATAGGGTCAGGAGGCGTAATAAATGCAGAAAGTATTAAAATAAAAACTATCGCATGCCTACGGTAATGACGCATAAAGGCAGGTGTTAAAATCCCCATACTACTCAATATAAATACAATTATTGGTAATTCGAAAATTACTCCACTACCTAACAACAACATTGTAATGAAACTAAAATAATAGTTTATTGAAAAATTATTATTCACTTCTACCATACCCATTGAAGTAAAAAAGTTCAATGAATATGGAATTAATACTACAAAAGCAAATACAACTCCAATTAAAAAAGCAAAATAGCTAAAGAATACTAATGGAAACATGATTCTTTTTTCATTATTATGGAGACCAGGGCCTATAAATTTTGTAAGTTGATAAGTTAAAACTGGTATCGCTAATATAACCCCACCTAATAATGCAACACCCCACTTAATCATAAACATACCTTGAACTTTCAATACTTGTAAGTCTGGGGGGTTTGACAAATCTTTTATGGGCGAAATGAGAAACTGCAAAATTTCATCTATAAATAAAAAAGACACTATCCCACCCGCAAGTACAGTAATAATGCTCTTTATTAACCTCCAACGAAGTTCTTCAAGGTGTTCAAGAAATGACATTTGGCTAGATTCGTATGTATTCATAAATCAATGGCTTCTATAATCTCTTTCGCTGCAATCATTGGAGATTTATTTAAATTTTTTAATGATTTGGTTGCTTGATTTAATCTCTCTTTTTTATTACTGGTCCAAAATTCGTGTAATAGATTATCTTTTATTATATTTTTAACACGCACTTTATAACGATCTATTTTTCTTTGTAAAAGGCTTCCATCATCTTCTAATTCTATAAACTTGTTTATTATTCCATTAAACAATTCCTCTATCCCTTTACCTTCTTTTGCTATTGTATTAAAGACGGGTCTATTTGTTTTTTTATTTATATTAATTATAGACTTTAGTTTTTCTGTTAATTGTTCTGAACCTTTTCTATCAGACTTATTAACAACAAATATATCACCTATTTCTATTAATCCCGCTTTCATCAATTGAACTTCATCTCCTGCTTCAGGGACTAATACGATTATAGATAAGTCAGCTACATTTGCTATCTCATATTCCCCCTGCCCAACACCCACAGTTTCAAAAATAATCACATCCTTTTCTGCAATCGCTAATATATCTCCTATATCTTGGGCCTTTCTTGATAAACCTCCAAGATGACCCTGCGTACTCATACTACGAATAAAGACATTTTCATCATTATGATATTGATTCATTCTAACTCTATCTCCAAGCAAAGAACCACCGGAAAATGGACTTGTTGGATCTATAGCTATTACACCTACCTTTTGATCACTATTTATATAATGTTTAATAAGCTCATTTGTTATAGAACTTTTTCCTGCACCAGGAGGACCAGTTATACCAATACGTATAGCTTGGTTGGTTTTTTTGAATAACGCATCTAATGTGTTATTATTAATTGTATCATCGTTTTCTACTTTTGTTATTAAACGAGATAGATTACGTTGATTGTTAGCTTCTAAATTTTGGATTACAACTTTATCCATTACATATTAAAAGCTTTAAATATTATGATTATTTTATGAAAAAGTTTTTGAAAACTGACTGAAATTATAAATAACTAACTTACGTCCCTGACGAGACAAAAGCCCTTTCTCTTCAAGGAGCTTAAAAGTTCGAGATACTGTCTCTCTAGAAGTTCCAGCCATATTCGCTATATCTTGTTGAAAAGGTAAATTATTTATTTTAACACTTCCTTGCTTTATTGTACCCAATTCTTCCGCGAGTCGAATTAATGTAATTCCAATACGTTGTTCAACATCACTCAGCGATAAGCTTTCTATTTGTTGATCACTTTTACGCAAACGATGAGTAAGTTCTTCTAATAGACATATTGATATCTTTGGGTACTGCTCAAGAATATCTAAAAATTCATTCCTGGCAAGTGTTAAAACTTCCGAAGCTTCCAATGCAACTACATTTGCAGATCTTCCATCGCCATCTAATAAAGACATTTCACCAAAAAAGTCAGCTTCACCTAACATCGCTAGAATCACTTCTCTGCCATCATCGCTAAGCCGAGTAATTTTAACGCTGCCTTCTGCAATCACAAAGAATGTTTGGCCCAAATCATCTTCCAATAGAATCATCTGATTTTTAGTAAATTTTCTATGAGTCATTCTATCAGATATTTTATTCAAATCTGACTTAGATAAATCAGAGAAAATCGGGACTGACTCTAACAAGGATAATTTATCCATGTAGAAAGATACGTTTTCTTAAGGATAATTCAAAATTTTGGATTGAAAAACTTAGTTAAAAGAAATTGACTCCTATCTTGTTTCAAAATAAGTTCCCGATCAAGTTTTAATGATTAAATAAAAACTAATAGGTAATAATAGATAATTATGGATAGACACCCACAACAGATAAAACGTGAGCGTCAAGATAAAAAACGTCGTTTAAATAATGTTGCTCGTATTTCAAAATTAAAAACTTCTATAAAAAAAGTACTTTCTATGAGCGATCAAAAAGAAGCAGAAACTTTATATAGAGATACTGTTAAACAGATTGATAAAGCTGCTAGTAAAGGTCTAATTAAAAAGAATACTGCATCCAGGCGAAAATCACGGATTACTCGTCATTTAAATTCAATATCAAAATAAACTATTTCTAATTTGCAATATTATCTGATGAATAACATATTTTATTCATCAGAAATTTGGTAATTAGGAGCTTCTTTAATAACCTTAACTTCATGAGGATGCCCTTCTTTTACCCCTGCGCTTGTTATTTGAATAAAATTACTATTCTTACTAAAATTTTTAATTGTATCTGCTCCACAATAACCCATTGAAGCCCTTAAACCTCCAGTTAATTGGTGAATAGTATTCCGAACAGGACCCCTATATGGGACCATACCTTCTATTCCTTCAGGAACCAATTTTGTTGATTCAGCACCTTCTTGGAAATATCGATCTCCGCTTCCTTCTTTCATTGCTCCAAGTGAACCCATACCGCGATAAGATTTATATTGTCTACCCTCAAATAAAATAGCTTCACCAGGACTTTCATCCATCCCAGCAAGTAAGCTTCCTAGCATTACGGAGCTGGCTCCAGCAGCTATTGATTTTGCTACATCACCACTATATCGTATCCCACCATCAGCAATAATGGGGGTATTATTCTTTTCAGCTTCTTCTGCACAATCCATAATTGCAGATAGTTGCGGTACACCAACACCAGCAACCACTCTAGTTGTACAACTTGCTCCAGCACCTATTCCTATTTTAGGACAGTCAACGCCTACATCTATTAAAGATTTTACCCCTTCTACAGTTGCCACATTTCCAGCTATGAGAGCCATAGAACCTGTATTTGTCTTTAATTTATCAATCAATTTTAATACACCAGAGGAATGACCATGTGCAGTATCAACTACTAATGCATCTAAACCCGTATCCTGTAATGCCTGCGCACGTTCAATAGCTTCTTCATTAACCCCTATCGCCGCAGCAACTCTTAAACGCCCATTTTCATCTTTACATGCATGTGGAAATTGCTCTTTCTTCTGAATGTCTTTTACAGTTATTAGACCAGCAAGAGAGCCATCATTATCAACTACTAATAGTTTTTCTATACGATGCTCTTGTAGTATTTCTTTTGCTTTATCCAGAGTTGTCCCTACAGGTACAGTTACTAAATTATCTGTAGTCATGCGATCGCTTACCTTAAGATCTAAATTTGTCTCAAAACGAATATCTCTATTAGTAATAATGCCAATTAATTTTCCATCTTTAACAACAGGTAATCCGCTAATATGATAATAATCCATCATTTCTTTCGCTTTTCGTATAGTTTTACTTGGATCCATTATCAAAGGATTCATTATCATACCGCTTTCAGATCTTTTTACTTTATCAACCATAGCAACCTGATCAGATATAGAGAGATTTTTATGAATAACTCCCATACCACCTTCCCTTGCTAGGGCAACAGCCATTTCACTTTCTGTAACAGTATCCATTGCAGCACTTATTAAAGGAATATTTATTTTTAGATTATTAGTAATCTTGGAAGTGAGATCTACATCTCTAGGCAAGACTTGAGAAGATTGAGGAACGAGGAGAACATCATCAAAAGTATATTTATAAATGAATGGGGGTTTATTGGGCATAATTAATCTATACTATAATTTTTAACACATCTTATAATCTGATTAGATTTAATAAGATCATTTACCAATTTAATATCAGAGTGTAATGGTCTATCAGTTTTTGAATAGTGTATATGTTTCTTCATTAATTTTAATACAGGTAAAAAGGCATTAGCCATTTTTAAAGGGGCATGAAATAACTCATTAATTGTCGTAGAAGCAAGTAATTCGATGGATAAAATATTCCTCACATTATCGATTGCACGAAGACACTTTCTACCAGCCCAAGGAGCCATACTAACAAAATCTTCTTGACCACCTGAAGTAGATATGCTATCAACACTTGCTGGATGTGTTAACACTTTATTTTCAGATACAAGGCTCGCAGCAGTTACATGCGCTGTCATAAATCCTGACTCTAAACCCGGGTTTGAGGCAATAAATGGAGGGACACTATCACCAACTCCCTTCATAAAATAATGAATCCTTCTTTCCGAAATAGAACCAATCTCAGATATAGCTATTGCTAAATTATCCATTGCTTGTGCAATAGATTCTGCATGAAAGTGTCCTGAATTAAGTATTTTTTTATTTGGCATAATTAATGGATTATCACTAACACTATTAGCTTCGTTCTCTACAATCTCTTTAACACATTTATAATTTTCCCTACTTATACCATGTACTTGTGGAATACAACGGAAACTATAGGGGTCTTGCATCCTATCACAATTTTTATGTGATAAAACAATTTCACTCTTGTCAAGTAGATTCCAAATATTTGAAGCAACAATTCTTTGACCAGAATGATTCTTTAATTTATGAATCTCTGATCTGAACACACTTCGAGAAGACAATGATGACTCGACAGATATAGCACCTGACAAATCAGCAACTTTCAAAATGTTTTCAGCCTCGAGACAAGCTTTAATAGCAATAGCAGTTGAAACTTGGGTGCCATTGATTAAACTTAGACCCTCTTTAGGCTGTAGAATAATTGGCTCAAGTCCAACTTCTTTCATAGCTAACATAGCAGGCATAATACGGTC
>CAYTYA010000004.1:0-36605 GCA_964442015.1 uncultured bacterium | reverse complement strand
CATAAATTAATTTAACTTTACAAACCTATGCCAATCAATACTAAGGCATGATTATATACGAATCTCATTAATAGTTGAAAATGGCAACATTTCCGATGGTATTGCATCGCTAAATGATTCTCCATATCGTTTTTTTGCTACTCTTTCATCCATAACAATGAATACCCCATTATCATGAGTAGTTCGAATTAGTCTTCCAAAACCCTGACGAAACTTTATAACACTTTCAGGAACATTAAATTCAAGAAATGGATTTCTATTTTGATTTTCAAGAAAATCGCTAAATGCTTTAGTGATTGGTTCAGTAGGAACAGCAAATGGAAGTTTAGCTAGAATTAGAATTTCTAATAATTCTCCAGGCAAATCGATTCCTTCCCAAAAAGTATTGGTACCAAGGACAATTCCATTCTTCGTTGCATGCATTCCTTTAATAATAGAATGCCGCGAACTTCCTCTTATTTGTGCAAAAATTGGTATATCTTTACTATCTGGTTTCTTTCGAAGTTCTTGATATGCATTAGTTAATGCAAACTTTGATGTAAATAATACTAGAATCCTTTTATTATATCTTTTATGTAACTCATAAATAAGGTTCGCATGTAAAACAGGGTCTTGTCCATTCCTACCAACATATTGAAAATAAGAAACTTGATCTTCATAGTAAAATGGACTTTGAAACACCCCTGATACAACATTTTCAGCACCCAAATAGTTTAGTCCTGTCCTCGTAAAATAATAATTGAATGAATCATCTACTCGTAATGTGGCAGATGTCAAAATGCAATAGTCAACCTTATTAAAAAACTCTTTAACCAAATTTTTAGATATATCTATTGGAGATCCGAAAAGCGTTAATTCCAAATCTTCCTCATTGCGATATGTACCTTCTTGCCAATATACCCAATCAGGGTTTTGATCTTGAGTTAAATCATTAATTAATTCTAGAATAATATTTAAACTATCTACATGACTTTCAACTTGAGTTAATATTTCAGAAAACTCATTATTTGTTTCATCTATACTCTTAATTTGTATATTTAAACTTCTTAAAATCTCTAATACAGAATGAATATCAGATTTTAATAAATGGAACTCATTATTAAATATTCCATATTCTTCTTTTAAATCATAAATAATATATTTTTCTGCATATTTTGAAGAAGGATTAAACCTACTATTAACATTGAAAACAATTTCATCAAATAAAGTATTTGTTTTTAGTTTACAACTTTTAATTGATTCGTGTAAATCAATGACTAAATCCGATAATGATTTTTTCTTACTTGAAACATAATCCAATTGCTTTTTCCAATAGGTAGCAGATTTATTCTCTGGATCTATTCTTTCAATAGCAGATATTATTGGTTTTGCATTAATAGATTTCTGTAATTGATTGTACGCTGTATCAACTAGGTTATGGGCTTCATCAACAATTATTGTATCATGTTCAGGTAAAATCCCTTCCGATTCAATTTCAGCAAATAATAAAGCATGATTAATTACAAGTAATTCTGTATCTAGAGCTGCTCGTCTTATCTTTCCAAAATAACAGCCATCATTCTGTCCGCATATTGCTGTAGTACAATACCCTTTATCTGATTTAATTAAGGAAGGTGTTTTATTAGGCCTTGAGTTCCAAAATCCAGAACATTCCGATAAATCTCCAGTTTTTGTAAATGACAACCAAATAATCAAAGGAAGAATACTTTCAATATCTTTTGAAGACAGAATTTTATTCTTTTCATTAATTAACCAGTTTAATCGAGTTTTACATATATAATTACTTCTACCTTTTAATAAAGCAGCATTTATATTTATTCCCAACGCATTAGATAGAATAGGTAAATCTTTATAAAATAACTGATCTTGTAAATTTTTAGTATGACAAGAAATTAAAACACATTTTCGTCTTTGTTTTGACTGCTCAATTGCAGGAAATAAATAACCAATAGACTTGCCCAAACCTGTACCGGCTTCTAGAACCCCAATATTCTTTTGACCATGTATTATCTTTTGTATTTCAGAACTGTATTTTTCTTGATTAGGTCTGTATTCATAATTTTTAATTAAATCTGATAATAAACCTTTGTCCTTAAAAACATCATTTACACTTATTGCACTAATATCATTGATTCCTTTATTATTATAAACATTATTATAACTAGTTTTTTCTATATTTGATTTAGTTATACCTGAATTAATATTTCCCAAAACTCTTAATTCTTCAGCAAGATGAAGGAATAAATCATTATTTGGTGCATTGATTGATGATGTTATATCCAAAATCTTTGATATTATTTCTATTGGATAACTAGCTGCTTCATGTACTAATTCCTGAAATATCATTCCACAATTCTCAGTATCTTTTTCTGCGCGATGAGAACCATCAGATGACAATCCAAAATATTCTGATATACTGCCTAGGTTATGAACTGGGTGAAAAAATAGAAATGTTCGTGACATCTGCAGGGTGTCAAATAATAAATTATTTTTTTTCGTTTTATCATACCTCTTACAGAGCGCATCTAAAAAACTCTTATCAAAAGAAATATTATGAGCAACCAATGGTAAATCAGATAGAAATTCAAGAAAATCATCTAAGATATCTAATTCAATCGGTTCCTTTTTTACCATTTTATCTGATATACCAGTAATATCTGTAATAAATGGATCAATTGGTCTTTGAGGATTAACTAAGGTAACAAATCGATCAACAGGATCCCCATCAATAAATTTAATAGCTGCTATTTCTATAATTCTATCATCATCTGAACTAAGTCCAGTAGTCTCAAAATCAAATGCGATATATTCAGAAAGGCCTAATTGATTAAGTAGTTTTTTTATTTCCATATATATTTAAGAGAATAGAATCTTATAGTAAAATAAAGGATTGGTTAAGTCACCTCTAGCTACTTCATTTGCAAGCATACCACCAATTACATCTTTTAAGTTTTCATTTCTTGAAGCCCTATTTATAACAAAATTCAATAGAAATTTTGATCTAGCAAGTTTTTGAAGATTCGTACTTATTTTTAATTCTGGTCCAATTTCCTCCCATAACATTTTATCATATGCTGATAAGCTACTTTCACTTATATCATCTGCATCAATCGCTTCTTTTAGTGCTTTTATTGCATATTTCGCTGATAACATCGCATTTCCAATCCCTTCGCCAGTAAATGGATCAATTAACCCGGCAGCATCACCTAATAGCATAAAACCATTCCCATGGTTTTTTCTATGAATACTTCCCATGGGTAGATTCCAACCTCTAGGTTTCTCTAAGGGTCTTGCATTTCTAAATCTTTCTTTAAAAAAATTTAACTGAGTTACTACATCAAGTAATTCGATTAAATCTTTTTTATTCTTTTTAATATATTTTTTTGATAAACCTAAACCAATATTTGCTATACCATCTCCTGCTGGAAATATCCAAAAATATCCAGGATTAATCTCCTTAACAAAATGCAATTCAATCTGATCGGTCAACCCTTCTACATCTTTAAAATAACAGCGTATCCCTAAGGCAGTATGTTTCATATCCATTTTATATAAATTTAATTTTTTTGCAACGATTGAATTAAATCCGTCACAACCAAATACAACGGATGATAATATATCTTGCATCTCTCCTTTTTGATTTAGCCCTTTTACTCCTACAACAGAATGATTATCAATAAGTATATCTTGAACCTTAAAACCTTCTAAGACATCTACAACTTCCTTAGCTTTATTAAACAAAAAATAATCAAAAGTTTTTCTAGGGATTACATACCCTTCTCTTATATGTCTATCATTCAAGGATTTTGACAGGTCTATTTCACAAATTTTATTTTTTGGACTACCAAACATTATTCGATTTATTGTTGATCCATCTAATAGTTTAATATCGTTTAAAATATCTAGATCCTTCAAAATATCAACAGCTTTACCAGATAAAGCATCTCCACAAATCTTATCCCTTGGCCAAATCGATTTATCAACAAGAATTGCTTTTAAACCTAATCGGTTTGCATAAAGGGCAGCAGTTGCTCCTGCGGGACCTCCACCAATAATTGCAACATCATATCTTTTATCAAAAGACATATAAATAAATATGAAAATATTGATTTAAAAAATAAAAAAGAAATCGGTATTTATTCGATGTCAACGGCGAATGTTGGAAAAACAATGTTAAAACGGAAATAATGATAAATTCTTAAAATAAAGAATAAAGACCATAATGGAATCAAGAACCATGGATATCGGATAGAAAGAAAAACTGCTGGGATAAATAAACCATACATTCTAGCGCGTTGCAAATGTCTAATATGAATAGGCATTATAATTGAAACAATTAAGAATGGAAGATATACAGTTGAAATTGTACTTATGATAGGATCATCAAGGTTATATCCCAATAGAGAACTAATTACCGTTAAAATACTAGCAATAAATAAATATAATAGTCTATTATTTTTGTTTGAAATAGATAATGAATGATCATCATTTGATTTTAAGTGAATAGAGAAAACAAACAATATTCCAAAATAATACGTTAGATAGGGTAGGTAATTAAATACATAAATATGCATATTTTGACTCATGGAACCAAGACCTAGACAACTGAGACCTAGAATAAAGAAATATATCACTGATTGTGGACCATTAATCATTTTTGGTATTTTAGAGTTATTTGAAGTTATCACCGTCCAAATTGTTACAATGATTAACACTAAATAAATCAAAATAGTACCTGAACTCCAATCCCAAAAAATATATCTGTCTTCATTTCCTTTTACAATATTAAAACCACTTAAGACCATACACCACATTCCAAACCAACGCAAAGGATTCCAATTCATGAAATAATCAAATTGCTTGGATTTATTTGATAGTTCTTTATATAAATTACTATCAGGTTTTATTATTCTATTAATTAGCATTAATAATTTTAACCTATAATTGGTGATCCAAAAAGTTTCTCAACTATTTCATTTAAAATAATAAATGCTATTACTAAAGCACCAATACTTAAAAGGATAGTAATCAATTGAGTAGATATTTTTTTAGAGTTCATACCTACATGGACTTCACGTAAAAATTCTTCAACCGTCCAAGTTTTTAAAATAAATATTGCCATTAACATACCTCCAATAGGTAACATGTACTTTGAAGATAAATAATCCATAAAGTCAAAGAATGACATATCTAGAAACCAAGTAATATTCAGATTATCTCCCAAGGACAAAGAACAAAAAACTCCAACAATAGTAATAGTTCCACCAAAGACTATGGTTGCTCGGGAACGACTCCACCCTTTCTGATCAATAAAATAAGCTGTAACAACTTCCAATATTGATATTGCTGATGTTAACGCAGCCATAAATAAAATTAAGAAAAATAATGTGCCCCAAATTTGTCCACCTGGCATTTCAGGAAACACAGAAGGTAAAACGACAAAAATAAGGCCTGCTCCTTCAGCAGGATCAGCGCCTAAAGCAAAAACAGTTGAAAATATTGCTACACCAGCAATTAGAGCTATTAAAGTATCCAAACCAATTACCCATAATGCAGAGCTTAAAAGGTTTTCATTCTTTTTCAAATAACTGCCATATGTTATCATAGTACCCATACCAAGACTAAGAGTAAAAAAGGAATGCCCAAGAGCTAAAACAATTGCAGATGCAGAAAGATCTCCAAATTTAGGTTTAAACAAAAAAGTTAAACTAGACAATCCATTTGGAAGCGATAGACCTCTTATTGCTAAAACTATAAGAATAATAATAATAGTTGGCATCATAATCTTGGACCATTTTTCAATGCCGCCTTTAACTCCATTAACTATTACATATATACAAATAAACATAAATAATAGTTGCCAAAAAAGAGGTGACCATGTACTAGTAATAAAAGTATTAAATAACTGACTGGAAGCTTCTGGATTGCCTGACAACAAAAGAAAATCACCTTTCATAGAGAGAAAGGCATAATTCATTATCCAACCACCCACAACTCCATAAAAAGACAATATTACATATGCTGATGCAACTCCTAGGAACCCAACCCATTTCCATAAAGATTTGGGCGCTACAGTCAAATAAGCACCAACTGGACTTAACTGTGTTTTTCTACCTAAAGCAAATTCTCCGATAACAATTGAGAGGCCAACAACAAAGATACATATAAGATATATTAGAGTAAATGCTGCGCCTCCATTCTGTCCAGCCATATGTGGATATTTCCATATATTTCCTATACCAACAGCAGAACCTGAGGCAGCTAATATAAATCCTAATTTTGTTCCCCACTTTTCTCTAGGTGTACTCATTTATTTTCTTTCCTTCTTATTGATAATTCATCCATATATATATCTTCACTCATAATATCATCAAATGGATGCAAATGCGCATCAACTACTGCATCTATTAGCCCATAAATATATATAAAACCTATCCACCAAACATATTTGTTTCGTTTTTCCAGATAACGATATTTTGGAAGAGGATATTTTGAATCATTCTGTTCATCATAATTCTTATAAAGATCTGCACTAGAATACCAATTAATTATTGAATATAACTCCATAGAAATAATTAGACCTGCCTTTAATTTTTTTCCATTATATAACTGTCCTCCCCCTGGAAATACTAAAGCAGATAGTGCTGCCTTTTTCGGTGATTTATTAAAAGACAGACTATCATTTTCTTGAGTCTGACAGAACAACAAAGATAAAAACCAACTAAAAATAAATAAAAATCTAAAAAATAAAACTATCAAAATGCTGCTATACAATCAATCTCTATATCTGCACCTGCAGGTAATGAAGAAACTTCAATTAGTGAACGAGCAGGCGCATCACTATCTTTAATAAATTCATTAAAGACTTCATTTACTTCAGTATAATTTGATATATCCGTAAGAAAAACAGAGAATTTTGTTACGTGTGAAAAATTTGTTTCAGCCTCTTCTAATATAGATTTTAAGTTATTCATAACTCTTCTAACTCGTTCTTTAAAACTCCCATCTATTAAGTTACCAGTATTGGGATCAATAGGGACTTGTCCAGAGGTAAATACAAAACCATTCCTTATAACAGCTTGATTATAAGCGCCAATTGGTTTAGGTGCTTTTGAAGTATTAATTATTTGATTTTTCATATATTTCCCTAATTATTTAGTACCATACAGGCTAAACCAATATCTGGATTTAAAACCCTTTTTCCTTTTGTATTAATTTTATTTAAAACAAACTCACCAACTACTGCTATAGTAGCTTCAAATAAGTGACCTCCTTTAACTTCTAAATCATGATTGCTGATATTTATATGGGCATGAATAAAAGGGTTATCATCTTTTAACTGAACATTCCCTTGAAATGAAGTCAACTCCCATATTTCTTCAAAACTATGAGAAATGTATTCTTTATTATTTAAATCATACGCACCTAATTCGATTTCTTTTATCGCTCCAATCCCTGAAATTTTTCCATTATCAATATTCTGATCCTTACAGAACTTGGTTAGACTTTTCATAATACAATCACCTTTTTCTAAATAAATAATAAAAGTATCGTTATCCTGTTCAAACTGCACACTAACCCTCAACTTTCTTTAATTCAGATTTAATTAAATCAATACTTTTTTTCATTGCTACAGCATAGGTTTTAGGATTCTTTCCTCCAGCAGTAGCTAAACTAGGTTTTCCACCACCTCCGCCTCCCATTTCACTTCCAATAATTTTAGCTAGTTTTCCAGCATTGAGACCTTTATTAACAATATCATTAGTTACTACAATAACTGCAGAAGGTTTATCACCTTTATCACTTCCGAGAACAGCTACTCCACTTCCTAAAGCATTCAATATTTCATCTCCAAATGCTTTTAGTTCATCCAATGATTCAGATTCAACATCAGTAATCAATATGTTATATTCATTAAATTTTAGACATTCTTTCATTAATTCTTTTGCACTAAAAGTAGAGTTAGTCCTTTTATTCTTTAATTTCTTCTCTAGTTCTTTTTTCTCATTGATTAGATGATTGACTCTATAACTAATTTCGTCTGCTTTTGTACCTAGAACCCCCTGTAATTCATGTATGATGTCTGCATTTTTTTGAATATGGTTTATTGCTTCAGGTCCCGTAACAGCTACAAGTCTTCTTACACCTGCAGCAAGGCTAGACTCCTCCGTTACTTTAAGCAAACCAATATCACCAGTTCTACTTACATGCGTACCCCCGCATAATTCCATAGAGAAATCGCCAATGGATATAACACGAACTTCATCTCCATATTTCTCTCCGAATAATGCTTCTGCACCTTCAGACTTAGCAATATCAAAGTCTTTAACGTCAATATCTAGGCATATATTCTTTTGGATTTCATCATTTACTACATTTTCAATTTTTAAAATTTCTTGATTAGATATTTTTTCAGAATGAGTTAAATCAAAACGAAGATATTCAGGATGCACTAATGAACCAGCTTGATGCACATGTTCACCTAATATTTTTTTCAATGCTGCATGCAAGAGGTGAGTTGCAGTATGATTTTTTCGAATTCTTTGTCGACGATCAAAATCTATCTTACAAGAAACAGGATCTGATAAGATATCATTATTAAAGTCACCGGAACAGATATGATGTATTTCTTCGCCACTTTTTTGGCAATCCAAAACAGTTAAACTATCATCCCCAATTATAATAAAACCAGTATCACCTATTTGTCCACCTGATTCTGCATAAAATGGGGTTTGATCTAGGACTAAAATAGTATAATCATCCGTCTTAGAATATTTACATATATAAGATTGCGATTCAATTTGTTCATAACCAAGAAACATTGAATCTTCTTTATCTGAAACAATTATCCATGATAAATTCTCAGAAACTTGTTTAAAGCTCCCAGAAGCTTTAGCCCGTTCTCTCTGTTTTTTCATATTTTTATGAAAACCTATTTCATCTACTTCCAATCCTTTTTCTCTAGCCATGAGCTGTGTTAAGTCTAATGGAAATCCATATGTATCATATAATTTAAAAGCTTCTTTTCCAGGAATAATATCTCCATTATGTTTATTTATATATTTTTCAAAATGAATCAAACCACGCTCTAAAGTAGTATTAAATGATTTTTCTTCTGATTCAATAACGTTTTCAATATGTATTTTTTTATCCAATAATTCTGGAAAACTCTCACCCATAACTTCTATAACAATATCAACAAGTTTATATAAAAATGGATCTTTTTTACCTAGCATCCTACCAAATCTAGCAGCACGACGAAGGATACGTCTTAGCACGTATCCTCTTCCCTCATTTGAGGGCATAGCTCCATCAGCAATTGCAAAACTTAACATACGAATATGATCAGCGATAACGTGGTGGGGAACTTTGTGCTTACTATAAATTGATCCCACAACAGCTTCAATACCTTTAATAATTGGTTGAAATAAATCTGTTTCATAATTTGATTTTTTATTTTGCAATACTGTAACAATCCTTTCAAGACCAGCACCAGTATCAATATGCTTTTCAGGTAAATCAATTAATGTGCCATCGGCTTGACGATCATATTGAATAAATACAAGGTTCCACAATTCCCAATATTCATCTGTGTTATTAACCCCATTTGGGTCTTGGTCTTCTACTTCTTCTCCAACATAATAATGAATCTCTGAGCAAGGACCACAAGGCCCCGTATCTCCCATTTCCCAAAAATTTTCTTTATTTCCAAAACGTAATACTCTATCTTTTTTAATATCTGTTTGTTCCAACCAAAGATCATGTGCTTCATCATCATCCTTGTACACGGTTACCCATAGCCTTGATTTATCCAGACCCCAAAGATCTGTAAATAATTCCCATGACCATTTAATGGCATCCTTTTTATAATAATCACCAAAAGACCAATTCCCAAGCATTTCAAAAAAAGTATGATGAAATACATCAACTCCAACTTCTTCAAGATCATTATGTTTGCCACTAACTCGAATACATTTTTGAGTATTAACTGCTCGTTGATAATCCGCTTTATTTGATCCAAGAAAAATAGGCTTAAATTGATTCATCCCTGCATTTGTAAATAAAAGAGTCCGATCATCAAATGGAATAACAGAAGAACTTCTTATAAAACGATGATCTCTATCTTGGAAGAATTTTATAAAATCATTTCTTATTCTTTTTGCATCCATAATCTTTAAAAATTAAAACTAGTTTCTATAGAAGTAATATTTATCATTTCATCTGGTCCATTAACTTTTCCATCTCCATTTAAATCTCTATATGTTCTTTGAAAAGAATAATTTAATATCATCCCTGACCCAAGATCTACTCCAATACGATAGCCCATCACTGTACTTTCTGATGGTTCAAATTTAAAAGGGTTTGGGACATTTCGCTGTTGATAAAACCAGCGGGCATATTTTATTTTGCTTATTGATTTTGTCAAGCTAAGAGAAGCAACAAAATTTTTGTTCTTATTTTCTTCAAAATCATCAATTGAATTGCTCCAGATCTCTCCTGTAAGATCTTGGTATGCTGCTCCTGCTCGAAGAAAACTCCCTAATCTTAGATTTAGACTTGCGTAATACCCATTTTGTCTGCCATATCGACCTAGACGACTTTCCTTTGTAATAACTTGCATACCAATACTATCAACTGACGAAAAAGATGCTCTTTCGATTTGATAGGATCTATTCCAATAACCAAACTCAAATTGACCTTTGGGTATCATTCTATATTCAATATTTAGTTTAGCAGGACCGAAAACAGTTGATACTCCAAGGGGAACTAAACCAGTGCCTAGGGATAATTCTTCCTGCCTAAGTGTAGTTTTACCAATCATCTTTGCAGCTTGAGAATATATATTAACAGATAATTTTTCTTGTGTTATTAAAGGATATCCAAAGTCTACCGCAATTGCGCCAACAGGGTCTGAGTTTTTATTAATATTTAAAGGATCTGAATCCAATACTATATTGCCATCTGGTAATGAATCATAGTATGATTCATTGCTAAAGTCTACACCAACTGTATTTCCCAAATTATCCCACCAAGCATGAATGTCATCCAAATTTCCTGCATCTAAATACCCATCCCCATCTCTATCTAATTCATTTGGATCTAAATCAGCTAGACCATCATTATCAGAGTCCATTGAAAAAGCAGAATTACTCGGAAATGCATCTACAATATCTGGCACACCATCACTATCTCCATCACGTAATCCTAAATACTGATTTCGATCAATTACAATTGAAACCGCAAAAGGTAAGGAACTAATAAAAGGAGATTTTACTCTTAATCCAGTTAGTCCAATATTCTCTTTAAAATCATTAACAAATCCTTCTATCGTTCCCAGTTTTGTTTTTATCCTATAATCTAATCCAACTTTTCGAACTTGAGGGTATTGGATAGCATTTGAGTATGAATTAACTAAAATCCCATATCCTAAATCAACACGATCTAAAGAACCAATTTTAAAATATAAAGGATCGTTCTTGTACCCATAACGTATATAATAGATTTTATCAATGATCGTATTTTTTGTATTCTCTGGACTTGAGAAGTCCCATTCGTCTTGATGAACATTACCATCTTGATCAAAATAAAATACAAGATCTAATGCAACTGCAAATTTACCTAAGGGTACAATGGGCCTAAGGGCTATTTGATTCCAAACTTTACCATCTATTGTTACGGCACCAAATGCACCTTGCATTGAGCGCTCATCCTGAGCATTGCATAAGCATAAAGTTAATGCGCAAGTTAAAACGGTAGTGGAACGGAAAATTATCATTAATAATCCTTTAACAAAATTACCGTTTGCCTATTCCCTATTCAATGATTAATTAAGTAAGTTTCAATATGATTAATATTAAAAAATATGAATTGGAAGATATCCTAACTTTTTCTCGCAGTGAGATTAAGGACTATATTCTTTCTCTACAGGATTATATTCATCAAAAGTTGGATTCAGGTATAACAATAGATGATATATTAGATGAGGAAGATCCTTTTGAAATAATTGAACCTTTATTGCAGCGTGAAGAGTTTCCTATTTTTGTTCTAACTATAATCAACAAAATTCGAAGTGATACCGTTATGAACACCTTGCTTGATTCCATTGAAAAAGGAATTAAACAAACAAATAGTGAAAAATTATCTAATCAAAGATAGCTTCTGACTTAGTATAACCCCATCAACATTTAGAATAATAAAATATATCCCTGAACTCATATTGACACCATTATCATTGGTGCCATCCCAACTAACATTGTGATTTCCAGAAGCCAACGTGTTGTTCAAAAGATTTCTTATTTTTCGTCCATTAATATCAACTACCTGCATGTCCACATCAGACAATTTAGGAAGACTAAATGAAATTTTTGTATTAGGGTTAAATGGGTTCGGATAGCTTGGCCGTAGAGCTAGTTGGTTTGGAATATTATTTATAAATGAATCTGTATTTACATTTGGTGGCATGTCCTGGTTCAAAACCAAGTTAATATCATCAACGTACCAACCTTGACTTTCGTCCTCTGAATCAGAAGTCATTAATAATCTAAAAAATAATTCATCTTCATTCATATAGGAGTTTAAGTTGATATATCTTTCAAACAATTCCTGATTATTCCATTCACTTACAGTTAAAATATTTGTCCAGTTTGGATTCGATCCTCTTTTCACTTGAACATATCCATAATCTCCCGGCATTAATAATTCTCCCGAACTAAATCTTATATAAGCTTTATTAAAATAGGTCAAATCAATTGGTTCTATTAGATAACATGCGTTATATGCATTTGGAGCATATAATCCATTTGGACTATCATTTATAGCCCATTTTATTGTATGATTAACATATTGTCTGCCCCATTCTCCTAGATCCCAGGCGTCCATTGAAGATTCATCCTCAAAATTCCCCAAAGCATACTGATCTGAAATATAAAATTGATTCTCATCTGATACGGATTGATTGTTCTGAGATCCTTCATCAGTAGCGATAGCCCAATAACGTATTTCTGTTCCTGGATTAATATCGTTATATGTTATTAATCCAACATACACCAGTCCAAGATTTTGACTATATATTTCTGAACAAACTGTAGATTGTATTTCACCGTTCCCTGCTTGCCAGAATAGCTCTACCATACTTATTCCAATATTATCAGATGCATTGATATACACATTGAAAGAACTCGTTGGATAAAATTGATCTTCTATATCTGTGATTAAATCAATTTCAGGAGGAACATTGTCTACTCCTATATTGAATGTATAGGATGAATATGGAGCTCCATATGGTTTGGTGACACGTTCACCACTTTGCGTATTAAATGCAACATGATAATGCATTATTCCATTTTCCCCAGATGGCGTAAGACTACCTACAAAACTTGTACCAGAAGAAACCAACAAGCTTGAATCAGTTAATACTCCATCTAGCCCCCAGTATAGCTTTAAACTTGAATAATCAATACTGTAATCAGAACTTTCATCAATGTTTACATTAAAACTTATAGGATCAGTATTGTTCTCCGTATCATTTATTTCTTCAAATTCAATTTCACCCATAAATGGATAACTCATGATAAAAAATCCATTGCCTGTATAATCAGAAGAATAAATCAGGCCATTATTTGTGAATGGATAAGTCCCCCAATTCCCATTATAAAGTCCATTTTGACCAGGATACCAATCATAATATCCTACTTCAATTGGATGATAAGGGTTTGATATATCTACAATACGAGTTCCGTATACATAATAGGATACGTATAATAGACTATCTTTAATAAAAACATTGTGAACACTTTTATTAAGCACTTCCGGTTCGTTAGGATACCACGTTGAAAGTAGATTAATATTATTAAAATCTTGAATATCAAAAATATACACATATCCACCTGATTCTTCATCCGCAGTAACAGCATATTTTGAATCATCTGTTAACCATACTGCGTGACAACCATAATTACTATAATTATGTTCTACCATCGTTGTAGGGTTGCTTTTATCAGAAACATCAATAATAAACAAACTACCATTATATATATCACAACCATACGCAGTATCATTTTTTACATATATATCATGAAGATATTCTTCTTCCCACCTACCTACTTCTATAGGATTTTCTGGATCATATAAATCTAAAATGATAGCACCTTGCCAAGGATTTGTTCCCGCATTACCACCACCACTACCAACTAGATACGCATATCCATCAGCAATAAATAAATTATGAGCTGTAGTTGTAGAAGATGTATGAGAGCCAACTTTGTAGGGATTAAAGGGATCCTCAAGCGAAATAATATCGATACCTCCACCGGTCTCATTCGTAACATAGCAATAATACCCATGCGTTTTTAGGTCTCGCCAGGTAGATGTTTCTCCTGCGATAAAGCCTACTTCTATGGGGTCATGAGGATTAGTTGATACATCATAAATATATGTTCCTGTACGATGCCCTACCAATGCAAAATCATGTCCATTTGGATCCGTATATCCCCACACATCATTGCATGTTCCTAGATCGACGTTTACAATTGGTCTAATATTCTCAATATCAACTTGTTGTGCAGATACAGAAACAAAAATGATTAAATTCAGTATATATTTATTGTACATTACGATCTCGACTTGAGCATAGCAAAATTACATACATTTTATACAGCAAATGAATTCATTTAAATTTTACTTTTTTTTAGTACTGTTAATATCACAATCTTTAGCTGTAAATATCAAGATTACCGATATCAAAATAAATAGCAAAAAAAATGGAATCTTCTTGACGATTCGATCTAACCAACCTCTTTCAATAGAAACTGCAACTGGATGGTATTCTGAAAATGGTTGGTTTTATACTACTATAATGGATGCTCAAATTGATACTAATCTTGTAGAATCAATTAAGACTCCACCCATAGTAAAAAAAATTTCCTTACATAATACTAGTGAATCAGTTCAAATTTCCTTAAAAGTCCCTCCAATTGAAATACATGATTTTTTTGAATCAAGCAATCCCAATGAACTAATGGTTGCTCTACGTTTTCCTATTACATTAATGGATCCTGTCTTTGCTGAAGCAAAACTAGATCATAAATCTAATATCAATATGCAAACTGCATTGAATTACAGACAGATCCGAAATTCACTACTTTTAGTTGGCACATCATTATCCATAGCAGGTATTATGGGTAGCGATGGGCAGGATACAATAGGATGGGAGTTATTTACTGGAATGGGATTACTAATTGCTACTTATATGTATGACCGCTACATTCAATTAAATAAGTGATGGGTGAACTTTTACCTTACTACGCGCTTTTTTATGCGCTTGGTCTTTTATTAATGGCTTTATTTATAAGATTATTTTGGGGCAAAAAAAAATATAATGAAATTAATAAACGTACTAAAAATAAATAACGTATATACGTATTTCATTATTGTATGTATGATTGTAATTCAATCATGTTCTTTAAAGCCTAAAATAGATCCATCAAATCCACAAAATGAAATAAATACTATAGAATTACTTCGGGATGATCATCGTATGAAAAATATATCAAATGATGATTATTATTTATATTTAACATATGCAATATTCTCCCCAGAATCTTTGCCTATTAATTATCAAGGGCATATTGGACCTAAAGATGGAACGCCAGTAATCATCGAAGTCAAACGTGCCTTTCATACCCTAAAACCAGATAATCAAAAAATTATTCGTCAGTGGATACGTCCACTTCCAAAAAAACCAACTAAGAGGAAACCATGAAAAAATCTGTATTTCTACTAATTATTTTGTTGGAAGTATCTTTTGCAAAACTTCCTAGTAATATTGATCAATCTGTTGAAATAATAATACAAGCATTTTCTGGGAATAATCAAGAGCGATGCATATCACCGCATTTGAGAAATGTCGCTTTATATGGAAATCAACTAAATGAAGAACAGCAGTTAAACCTAGAAGAAATAGGGTTTCAATTTGAGGGTCCTATTGTTAACCGTTCATCCCAAGATCGAGCTGAAGCTGCAGGTCTTGATCAATCTCTTGATAATGGGTATTTCCGTTTTCATTACAGTACCACAGGAACCCACGCTGTTGCAGACTCAGATACAAATAATAATAGTGTTCCAGATTATGTCGATAATATAGTTAATGTTTTTGCATATGTCGCTTCAACGCAATTAGATAGCTTTTCATATACTGAGCCTCCTTCTGATAGCTGGTATCCTGCAAATCAGGATAACGGTGGGTCTAGCCACTATGACATTTATATTCGCAATCTAGAATCCAATGTTTATGGATATGTCGCTCCTGAAAATTTTGCTCAAGCTTTAAGTTTTGGAGACAATGAGAATAGTTCAGTTACTGAATTAAATGCATTGACTAGTTATATGGCTCTTCGAAATAATTATAATGGATTTCCTGGCACACAAGAAGAGAGCATTAAAGTTACTGCAGCCCATGAATTTCATCATGCTATTCAATCGGGTTATGATGGCTTTGAAGCCCAATGGATTATGGAAGCAACTGCTGTATCTATGGAAGAACAAGTTTATGATGAAATAAATGATTGTTATCAATATTTACCTTCATGGTTTAATGAGCCTCATAAAGCTTTAGATCATCAAAGTGATCATTGGTATGGATCATTTATTTATGCCCAATATATTTACGAACATCTAGGAGGATACCTCACTTTAAGAAAAATATGGCAAAAAAGTATTTTAAATGATAGTTATTATGGAGATTATAGTCACAGAGCAATTTCTTTAGCATTATCTAATGAAGGATCTTCTTTCTCGGATGTATTAAATAAAATGGTGGTTGCAAATCGCGTTATGTCATCCAATGCTAATGCAGGACTATTTTCCTACGAAGAAGCAGAAGCATATCCAATAAATGGGCCTGCAACATTTGCAGAGATTGCATATACTGCTGGCACAGATCAAACAGTGACCAGTACGAACCTTAATCGTTTTGCAAGCCAGTATACTCGTTTAAACAGTAGTGATCCAGTTATTGCGTCTTTATCAAATACTTCTGGTCCAGATACAGATCTAAATATGCATGCTATTATTTCTTATGAAAATAATTCATGGACAGTGTATTCTGGTAATCAAATAAATATTGACCCAACTAATGCTACTTCCGTATATCTTGCTGTGGTTAGTCAAGATACAAGTGGAAATAATTGGGATTATCAAATAGATATCACAGATGGTGAATTATCACTAGAAAACGAGTCCGTACCTACTTCTATATCTGTTTCTCAAAATTACCCAAACCCTTTTAACCCTTCTACTTCTTTTAATGTAGATATTCCTCATCGTCAACACTTAAGTATTGACATTATATCTATTAGCGGAAAACACATTGAACAAATAACAAATAAGATATATGAACAAGGTATAATAACATTTCATTGGGATGGGAGAACTAAATATGGAAAATTAGCTTCTTCAGGACAATATTTTATAGTAGTTAAAGGAAATAATTTTCAGCGTTGGATAAATGCAACATTATTAAAATAATTTAATTAATAAATAGTTGGCTAAGATTCTCTAAATATTTTTCATAATCAATAACAGATTTTTCAAAACGAATTTCATATTCTTCCTTAAACTCAGGACTTTTTTTTAGATATACACGCCCACCTTTTTCCTTTTCCGCAATTTTATCAATATTCAAAAATAATTTATCTAACGAATCAAGACGTTTATTTAAGATTTCGACCTTATTTAGTTGTTTGCTTAATTTTTTAACATGACTTGCATCATTACTAATAGCATCGACTAATGATACCGTCAACTTATCAATTGATGGCTGAAATTCTCTTCTTTTATCAGATAACCCTTCTGTTAAAAAAAACCATTCATTCTTTTGTTCTTTAATAAAAACCAAATCCATATCTCTTTTTTTTAAAGCCTTCTTAATTTTAATAATTGATTCTTGATAACCAGTTTTCCTTAAATCAATGGCATCATCTAGAATAATAAATTGTTCTAGATAAGTATTATTTTTTCCGGGAATTTTTGTATTGATATTTATTTTTCTACTCTTTTGTATTCTAATAATAAGTTTTTTTTCCTTTTTTGCATTAGAAAGGATATTTTCATGAGCTGCCGCCATTACTGATAGATTTGCATCTAAAAATTGATATAATTGGAAATCATTTTGTCTAGAAGTATTCATTAAGGAACGCAAGGCTTTCTTTGTTGACTTCATTTCTTTTGATTTTTCTTGAACCCAAGTGCGGTGATTTCTTATTTGAGATTCCATTGCATATATATCGATAAATTCTTTAGAACCCGATGGTAAGAACTTTCCTATTTTTTGAGCTAAACTAGATGAGCCCGTTTTTGAAGAAAGACCATTTATAAAATTTGTTAAAGGATTGGTTCCAGAACAACTTATATGAAAAAACAAAAGTCCCATTAATAGGGACTTTTTTACATTGAGATTCATTTTACTTATAATCAATTCAACTTACCTTTAATAATTGATCTAATTCCCCTGATTGATTTAAATAAAGTAATTTACGATAACCCCCTATAGCTGTATCATTAATTAGAATTTGTGGGACAGTACGACCCCCAGTAATATTATAAAGATCATCCCTTGAGATTTCATTTTTCTCAATATCAATTTCTTTGTACGCAACCTTTTTATCATCAAGAAGTTTTTTGGCATTTTTGCATGGAACGCACCATTCTGTAGAATAAATAATTATATTCATTTAATAAATAATATCTTTTGAATTTTTCTTGAGTTTAATGCTTCTAAAACTACAAAATATGTTCCAGATGATACTAGTTTTCCAAATCTATCTGTACCCTGCCATTGAATATCATATTTCCCAGAAGATTTCCTCTCGCTTGATAAAACAACTACTTCACTACCAAGTAAATCAAAAATAGAAATTTTCACATCAGAATTTTTGGGTAATTGATAACTAATAGTTGTTGAAGGGTTAAATGGATTTGGATATGCTGGAAATATCTGAAAACCAACAGGAAAATACTCATCATCGGTTGTGGATAAAGAGGAAACATAATTTGTTGGTGATTCAGTAGAAAAGCGAATTGAACGTTGATTCTGAAGTTGAGCAGCTCCTGGTGCATAAATATTATTAAATGCATATTGAATTCCTTCATTTTTTGTATGATCTTCTATTCCAATAGTTGAGTAATTTTTATCTGCATCTATATCCGCAATATCTAGATAATGAAATTCTATTACTCCATCTCCACTTTCAGTAGGAATAGCATCTTGATCATATAAATAAATGGCGAATGTCTCCTCTGTAACTTCATCAAATCCATTTAATGCTCTCGACCATTCAATAATATATCTCCCATTATTTTGTTCATACTTTGTAAACACTCTAATAGAATCATTATTAATTACTTCTAAATCATCCCAAAATGGAGCCAAAACTGCCTTTGGTCCCAAGGCCATAGGTATAGTATAATTATAAAAATAATCAATCTCGCAAGGTATGAATGAAGCCCATCCATTAGAATTAATTGTCAATTCATCATATGTTTGATTAAAATATTTAAATTCAAATGGTAATTGAACTATTACATGATCATCATCATCTAATTTAAATTCAGAAGCTCCACTTCCACCATACCTTGGGTCTAACTCAATCCAATCAAATAATGGAGATTGTAAATAGCTTGTATCCGTATTGTCATATGCCCAATAACCATACCAAGTTGGGGAAATTGGCTGATTATCGTTAAACGTTGGTCTAAAATCTTTCTGCTCTGAGTGTACTATTATCGTATCCATTTTTATAGATAATTGATATGTAAGAGCACTTCCATGAGAAACATTCCCTATTACAAATTCATGATTTATATTATTTATCTGAATATTAGAATAAGGACTAATAGAAAAATATTCTCTACTACCCATAAAAACAGAAAGTGAATCATCTAGTGACAATATTTCAATAAATACACTATCTAACTCTGTACCTGAATAATTATTTATTAATACGGATAGTTCGCTGATCGTATTATTTACTATTTCATTACCATTTAATTCTGTCATCAGCACCAATGATTTGATAGGGATTGCAAAATCATAATTCCAATCTTGATTATCAAAATCTATATTCAAAAAAATATTATCTGTATTTTTTGAATTAGGCCTCACTACTATTGGTGAAAGGCTTGAACTAGTTTCTCCTGGATTAAGATCGGGAATTTCAAAGTTTGATGAAATGATCTGACAATTTCGCACTGATGAAATATCTACATCACCATTATTTGATAGAATAGTAGAATTCCCTTGATTCTTAAAGATTGGGTAAATATGGGCTATTTCTCCAATCTCTAAAGAATTTTCATTCAATGGCTCTAATACATATCCGACTAAAACCAAATCCGATTGATCATCTGTCACTTCTAATTCTATTTTTCCTTGAACAAAGCCATTTTTATTAGCATATACATCCATGATCGAAATATCATTCAAGTTAATTGAAGCATAAAACTTTCCATCTATATCTGACTTACCTTTAAATACAATACTATCATTTACCATCAAGGATATGATTGCATCATGTACAGGATTTCCTTCTAGGTTGAATACTGACAATTCTATATAACCATCATTATTGAAACATTGCTCAGCAATTATTGAAAATTCATCCGGTCTTGTTAAGTACATTGATACAGAAGGATCTCCAACAATATTATAAACATGGAAATAAAACTCTTGCGCTTCTTCCGCTCCATCTAGATTGGGAAACTCCCGAGTTAATCCCATTAGACCTGCGTTCATTGCTGGAGCTAATTCTACTATATTATTATCAAACATGGCATCAAACATATATGCATTAATTACATTATTAAATTTTGTACTAGTATGCAAATCAGAAGGTCCGACTATAGCTATTCCGCCTTTCGGATTTGATGGTGTTCCAGCTCGAACTAACGCTTCGCCGAGACAAGGGTCCACATTGTTTGCAAAATCATTAGAATTACAGACAAAACTAGTAAATACTGGAGTCATCCATCCATTATTGAGTGCCACAACATCTCCAACATGGAATTCAGGATAGTGCCAACCGTTTGCATCACCCCAGCCGCGATAGTTAACAATACCTACTCCATTATTAATATAATTTTGAATTAACGATGCACCTTGTTGAATTGGTGGGTAAAATACTGTATCAACAGAAGTATAGCCATTATCATATAAAAGATCTCGAACCCAATACGATGTCCACTTTGGCGTTATTGGTATGGGAACTGTATTGCTATAGTTGCCGGCAACAACAAGCGCCTTATCTAACCAACTACTATTAGTAGATAAAGGTTGACGATGATAGTTAATTGTTTTTCGAATCATAACAATTAGCTCAGAAATAGAGTCAATTGAGAAACGTCCAATAAATACATCTGGAAAATAATCTTCTCCCAAAATATGAGTATATTTTTGATCCGTAACATCATTCTCAGGACCATAATAAAATGAAGGCATGGCTGCAACACCATCTACATCTCCAATTAATAATACATATTCTAACATAGGATCCTCTAATAGAGTGTCCTCTATTAACTGCTTAATTTCTTCTGCAGTTGATCCTATAATAGAAAGCGGTTTAAGATAAACATCAAATCCTTGGGATCTTTTAAATGATACTAGTTCATCAAGATGATCCATCATATTATCAGGACTAATAATTAAATATGATCCACGTTGTGAGTTCAGTTGACTAATTGGTATATTATATTCATTTGATATAAAATTTGAATATGAAATTGGTATTGGACCACTAAGGACATCATTTAAATTTTTTCCTCTAAAAGAACCTTCATTTGCGCTCAAAAAGGAAATAAATAATATTATGGCTTTAACAATATACATTTTCTATAGAATGCTTCATTCTGAGAAATAATTTTAATAAAATAAACACCAGATACAGGACTTCGTTGATAATCATCTAAAAAGTTGTAACGCCAAATTTTCTTTTGGTTATATTGGGCAGGAATTTCCCCAGCATATACCTCTTGCCCTAGCAAATTATAAACGACAATTGAAGATGGCTCAAGAGTATTTAAAAAATCAATATTTATCATCCCATTTGAAGGATTGGGATAAATTTCACTTACAGAAATTGTTGAAGTATTTTGGTTAATAGGATTCTGTTCAATAACAGAACCCAATGTAAAATTATTTCCCGCAAATAATTTAATATCATAAATATTATAACCTCTATAATTAATCGTTTTATCCCTTTTTAATTCAAGTTTAACTTTAATATAATTTATGCCATTTGTATCTATAGCTACCAGCCTATGTCTAGCACTTTGATCCCACTGATGTCCTGTAAAAAACATTTGATTAATAATTTTTGTTGAGTCCATAAGTGAAACTTTTATTGAATCATTATCCCACTCTAATTCCCACTGATGATCAATTCTTAAAACTATCATCTCCATTGGCTCAGATAAAGAATATAGTTGGGATTCTAGCACAAATATAGAATCAAGAGAATCCGCGTTAGCATAGAATAATTCATTTTGAGACCGAATCATGTTATTATCAAATACCCAATCCCCCTCAATAATGTTGAATGATGAATTATCTATTATCGGAAAACCAAATAAAGCTTGGACCCACATAGGCTCCTGCATATCTATATTTAACTGAAGATCTGTATAAACGGTAATATTTTCCAGCCAGGGGATAAGAAAATCCCAATATAATGTAAATTGCCATTCTCCATGAGGAATTTCAAGAATATGTTGATGAGAAAAATCCATTTGAATCGTATCTGACATTTGTGCGTTTTCTATTATCAAAAGCGGGTTTTCTTCTAATACTACTGGCCATTGAAAAGAAGAAATATTTATTTCAACAGTATGCGTAGGAATCGGAGTCATCGTAACATTTTGCGTTGTTGGAGAACTTGGATTAGCAGTAACCGTAAAATCCAAGGGAAAATACCCTTTTTTTCTATATTGTAAACTATACGTGCCTGGCTCAATAATTCTACGATATCTACCAAATTCATCGCTTTTACGCGGTTGTTGGACTCCGCTATGAAGTTCATGTATAGTGATAACAACATCTTCCATAGGGCTACCTGACTCTCCATCTGATACTATGCCTGTTATTTGACAAGCATCTGTATTATAGCCAATTGCTCTATCTAATAAATACAGCATTCCAGGAATTAAACGATCAATCGTATCTTCAACTAATGCGCTATCAGGTTGCAGATTAGCTGTCCCACATTCAATAAGATATTGAAATGCACCTGTAGCATGATAAAACCAATCATGTGCATTTCCTCGTCTAGATGCGCTATAACTGGATTGATAGCTTTCAGAACTATTTTCTTTAATTATTATTTCTGCAATTTGATCACCAATAAGTTTAATTGATGCATCATCAGGAGTTCTCTTATCCCCATCCCATTTCCAAGGAGTAAATACTTTTTCAGAAAATCTTCCAGAACGCGCACTATGCCAAATAATAGAAAAAAGAAAGTCATTTTCTAATGCAAGGTCTCTTAAGGCCCGAATCTCAGATTCTGACCATGGATTCAATCCTCTATAATAATCATAGTGCGCAGCATAATCACTAGGATCAGGCTCCATAAATGTATCCCCAAACACCCAATTAAAGTCAAAATTTCTATTCAAATCAACTCCATCAATATCTTCTCCAATTGCAGAATCATAATCAAAAAAGTTATTAGGCCATGGGCCTTGAGGTGAAAAGTCTTTTTTGTTTTTTCTATAACTTACATCAAGTCCATCGTGCACTACATTGAGACCTTCAGGATTAAGAGTGGGAATAATCCAGGTTTCAATATTTTGTTTTATTATATTCATATGTTGCATTTCCTCTGGCGGTGGATCGAGCATAAGCAATATCAAATCTAAAACTGCTTCTACGCCTAACACTTCTTCTGCGTGTAACTGACCAACGAATAGAACTCTTGGCTCATCTTCTTTAAACTCTACATTATCTGAAATTTTGACTGCATATATTGGCAGATTTTCCTCTTCGCTATACCCAATCTGGTAAACCCTAAACTCTGAATCAAAATCATATACTTGCGTTAAGGAATCAAGAAAGCTTTCAATTTCAAAATATGAATGATAACGCTCATCTAGAGGTTGAGCATTAATACAAATAACTAAAGAATTAATTAATAATAGCTTCCTTAATGGAAATCTCATAACAATTTGGTAAGTATTAACTTATTTGAGATAAGTAATTTTTCTATTTGATCGGTGATTCAATGAATTGAATTGAAGAAAATAGATGCCACTTGGTAATTCTTGACCATAATTGCTTTTAGCCATCCATGCAAACGAATGAACTCCATTTCTTAATGGCATAATTTTCTCACTATACACCATTTCTCCTACGACATTAAATACTAAAAAATTAATTGGTTCAATATTATTAACATCAATATTAATCCTAATAGAATTATTAAAAGGATTAGGAAAAGCCTCACTAACCATAAATGATGTTGGATGCAGATTAGAATTTTCTATACTCATTGGTTCTGAGAGACGTATCGACTGACCATATAGATTTGCAAGATCAGCTTTGCCTGAACTACGCATATCAACCCAGTACACAAACCACAAATTCTGTAAATTATCTTGATTATCTTTCATTAAAGAAATCTGCGGTTTTTTCTGATCATGATACTCCTGACATAATAAAACACCATTTTCGGAGTAAACAACCCCGTTATCATAATGAATAACTTGCGCATAGATGTCTAATCCACCTGAGAGCACAGGATCATTATTTGAAAAACCTCTCTCATCCTCCCAAACAACTAAATAGTGCCCATCACTTACTGTCTTTAGCGCAGGGGATTGCTGATATAATTCATTATTGCAAATAATTATATTTTCATTTAAGAGAGTATTATTTGATAAATCTAAAAATTGGCCAACAATATTTAAATCATTACCGTTTTGAAAATCTTCCCAAATCACTAGACTAGTTTGACTTGATTCATCAATTGCCAATTCTAAATTAATCTGATCGTTTTCTGCTGAGGTTAATAATAATCCATTTGTCCACTCTAATGTTCCATCCCAGTGTATAATATTCGCTTTTATATTTTTATTAAAATTATATGATTCTTCCCATGCTACTAAAATCCCATTATCTGAATTAATAACTTGACCCTTTAATTTTTCTGGATCACCAATAGACGATAATGTATACCCTTCATTAGGCCAACCAGTTGCAATTTCTCCATTTAAATTATATTTTTGAAATTTTAAAGAACCAGCACCCCAAACATCATCGACCCAAACCAATATAAAATTACTATCTGGAGTAGAATAGATTCCTTCAACATAGTT
Source organism: uncultured bacterium (assembly GCA_964442015.1). Classification (GTDB taxonomy): domain Bacteria; phylum Fidelibacterota; class Marinisomatia; order Marinisomatales; family TCS55. Next base: position 11,246 of record CAYTYA010000004.1, on the reverse strand, counting down.
ATCTGTCCAAACTCCATCCAAAAGGGTTACGCCAGAACTGTCAAATTGCAACTGACCTTGTAAATTAAATTTTTGATAAAATAAATCGAAATCCACCTCATCTCTTATCTCAGACCATACAACACCTATACCATCATGCGTTTCAAACAATTTAACTTTTCTTTGATCAGCAGTACTTTGGTAGACAACATAACCTTCATTAGGCCATTGCGATTCAAACTCTAAATTAAACTTATTGATCCTAATTAATTTTGCTCCACTCTGAGCATCAAATGCAGCTGTGAAAAGATAATCATCTGTGAGTAGAGATATCGGTTCATTCTCTAACTGAAAAGTATAACTATTAAATTGAGTTAATTCTTGACCGTTTGTCAATGATGCGTTCACGCCACCCTCTTCAATATTTAATCCATAAACTTTTTTACCATTTCGAGCATCAATCCAATTCATTACCACATTTTCATTCATATAGTTTGCTATTGGATATTCAATATCACCATCAAGCCCATTCATAGCAATTAGGCCATTCGATTCAAAGGATATTAAATCTGAATTCATTCGCTGAACTTTTAAATCTATGCTCCCATTTGACTCATCGGCAAATATGACAAATGAACCATTACTATTATCAGTTATTGTGTTTGGCATTGATTGATATCCGCTTGCATTAGACACAAATTGAGCACTATCTAAAAGCAATGTTCCATCAGATTGAATTGCTTGATACATAATATCTACGTTAGGGAAAGTACCCCGTTCCCAATAAATGAATAGCTCTCCATTTTCTCCAGCAGAAAATCGAGCGTGACGTTCATCTCCTTCAAAGTCTAATTGAATTCCATTTTCATCCCATGAAATATTTCCTCCAGTAGAAATTCTTTGATAAAAGTGGTTCCCTTCAGTTGGATTATTTCTATAATCAGTCCATTGAACAAATACCTGCCCCAATTGATTTCTTTTTACCCTTGGGGATGCTTTAGATGAATTATAATTACATAATTGCGCTGGTTCTGTATATACCAATCCATCACTTGTTAGAAGATTAAAATAGATTTCTGTATTTTCAGTTCCAGCTTGCCAAATAATAAATGACGTGTCATTTTTCATATAAGTAGTTCTTGGTGTCGTTTCAAGATCAGAAGTTGCAGAAACCTCAAGCCCTTCTTCAGCAAATATTTTTTCCATATTCATATTTATTTTCTGACAATATATATCATTCCCACTTCCACTTCTTGTATCAGACCATATTATAGTCGCTTCATTATTCCCAGCATACTCTAAGCTCTTTGCTCCTTGATTGCCATTCATCTGAATTATTGAAACTCCACTTGAAGGAGCAATAATTTCATAACTTGAAGATACATGTGTACCGTAAATATCATCATCAAGAAAATTCCTCTTATCTTGCCAGGTAACAAATACTCCTCCTAAGCTATCTGTACACATATTAATAGTGAGATGCTTTCCATCTATTCTAGCTAGAGCCTCTCCATTATTATCCATCATTATATTACCTTGATTATTAATATGTTGTATAAAAATATCTCCTTCTTCATCAAACCGATAATCAACCCATGCAATAAAAGCACCTCCATCACCATCTGTTATAGCGACAGGATCTTCTTGTCTACCAGGTAAATTCGTAACAGCAGCTCCTCCCGTACCCCATAATAATGATCCTGTAGAGTCTACCTTTTGAGCAAAAATATTTCTACTGCCATAACGTGTATCAGACCAAACAAATATCATATTTCCTGGCTCACCTGGGCACAAAGTACGTTGCCATTCAATATGAACTCCTTGCCGTATTGGTATACCATTTTCCTGCCATATCATTTCTTGTCCAATCATTAATGATGAAATAATAAATAGTATATAAAAAATTCTCATATTCGTCCCATATTAATCAATTTGGAAGATTTGAAGCCCTTCTCTTGTTGCCGCAAATAGATAATTATTATAAAACTCAGCATGATAAACATATCCAATATTATGGATCCCTTTCGATTGAATATTTCCATTACTTACTCTATCATATAAGGATAAGCCATTAGCTGCACAAGATAAGACTATTTGGTTGCCTGATACTGTTACGTGTGTCACATACAGATCTTCTCCAAACTGTATTTTTTCTGGAGGATGATCAGGATAATGTATTTCTAATTTAAACGCACCTTCTTCTTCGCACGCCACATAATATTCATTGTCTTTTAACATAGTAATTGCTCTAGAATTTCCTGGAAGATCTTCATGATATAACTCACTAATAATATTATCATTATTTTGGAAAACTTGTATCCCAAGCTGATCTAATGTTAGAACAATTAGATTTGAAAGAATATCTATCCCATTAGGATTTCCGATAGTGGAAATTTCTATTCCTGAGGTATTGAACCAAAGATTATAAAGCGAATCAAATTCAAATGTGCTTAGCTTAAGACCATCATCATTATCCGCTGCATAAACTGTGAATAAGTTGGGGTTATTTGTTGTAATACGAAATTCTTTAGTTTTTTCACTTGAAAATTGGCCCAACACATTAACTGAATCAGAAATTGATAAATCAATATGAATGGGGCGCTCATTACTCTCAAGCACAAATAGTTGTCTAATTGATGATTTATATTCTACCTGCGATATTTCTTTACTAACACCAAGATCCGATAATGATCTTTTCCATACTAATCTTGGAGAAGTAATAGTAGAAATATCCCAAAGTTGAATTCCAGCTTGACCTGCAGCCACAAAAACTGAATCACCTGAGACATATACATCACGACAATAACCTTCTGTCTCAATCCCTGTGATCTTATTAAGGTTCCACAAGTTTTCATTATTTGGTTCCATACAGCTAAATGCTGAAAAAAAGATTAGTATAAATAAAAAATATTTCATTGTCATATTAATAACGATCATAAACCATTTTCCACTCAATAGATATCCAAGCTTGCCATTGATGAAATGTCCTTAGTTTAGACACCCAATCAAATTGAGATTCTGTCAATCGATAACGGTAGCGTAATGATGTTTTTACTAACAATTTTTCATTAATCTTTTTTTCGACCCAAATATCCATTTTATTATCTATATGATTACGTCCACTATGCAGCTGGTCTCCTTCTTCCTCTGCTTTATAATACCGAAAATCTTGTCTCATAGAAAAACCAACCTTATCTAATGCACCAATACCTCTACTATATGTGAACGGAACATACCATTCAAAATTCTTATACGAACGGTCTAACAAACCTGCTTTTGCAGTTTTACCAAAAGTTATATTATTTGCAATTCCAAACTTAAGTAAAATTGCAATACTCCCTATATTTCTTAATCTTCTATTAATTTTCAACGAAGATGACAAAATATCTAGGTCAAATTCAATAAAAGGAATATCATAATACCGTTGATTATAACTTAAAAGGATACTCATCCATTGGTCCTTTTTGATTGGATAAGAAAATTCCAAATATTGTTCTCTATCAGTGAAATTACATGGTTGCAAAATATAGTTAGATATATCTCGATCAATATAGTGTCGAGTATAATAACTATTTAGATGCCTTAAAGAATATGCTATTTTTTTATAAGGACCCCATCGATATGTTGTTTTAAGACTTCCACTCCAGTGATGACGATTCTCATTCTGTGAATAATTAGAAATATTCGTTCTAGTATAGAAATGAATATATTCGTTGCGGTTAGGTAAATGTATCCTTTTCTCACCAACAACAAAATATCTACTGAAATGAGAATCAAACGTGTTTGCCCCTCCCATAATATTTTTATTTGTTGATGCTTGACTTTTTTCTATATCAGAGAAATGCAATACATTATCATCATAGCCATTGATTAATCCTATTCTAAATGTAATTGGACCACTTAGATAGTCTAAAAGACTCTGGCCATTCAATAATGAGATAAATAGTAATATAATGATTTTCATTTGTACTCTTGAAATCGAGTTAACACATTTTTATTCTTATCAACAACTGACACAGTAATCAGCTGATTTCCATGGGGAATATCTATTTCACAAGTCCGCCATTTTCCTGGAACTTTATCTTTAATATCTTCAATATAAGAAGTTGAGGATCTCTCCGATGAAAGAATAAATGTTCCTAGAATTTTTTTTCCATTTTTCACTCGTATTCTGTAACTATCATTAGAACCCATATATTCATCAAAGATCAATCGGGAAAGAATCCGTAATTTCTTCGGCCCATTTAAATCCAGTTGTAAAGGTCGATTTTTTCTCAACTCATAATAAGAAACAGGTTTTCCATCAACTATCACTTTATGATTTGTTTGAAATACCATAGGTTTCAATTCGCTTCTATTCTTATTTGGTCTTTCAAAATCTTTTTTGAGAAAACGCACTAAAACTGGATAATCATTATTTTCCAAAGGTTTTAATATTATTCGATGATTTCCTTCAGAAATGTTTAAAAAATAATTGCCCGAATAAGTATAATAATGATTTGGATGCTGTATAGAACGAATAGACTTTTGAATTTTATATCTATGGTTTATTGTTATAGGATCTTCATCATCTATTAATAATAAATATGAAAATTTCTGACTCTTTTTTGTTTTTTTATTTGATGGATATCTAGCAATCAATTCTAATCTAGCAGGTCCATAAATTTCATAGACCAATGAATCTTCCGATAGTACCGTATAAACTCTTCTCTTATCTGAGATTTTGAGTATTTCTTTTTTTTCACCACCAATGCTTGGCTTTAAAAGCTCTGCATGCCCTACTGAATAAAGAAAAATAAAGAAAAATATTTTAAATAATACTTTCAGGATCATGATTTGTCATTATTTCTTTTATTTGTTGTTTGCTTTTCCATCCAGTGAATACCACAGATAATAATACAACTAGTAAACTCAAGATAGTCATCTTTAGATCAAATTTTTCAATAGAGTATAAAGGACCCACCCCTATCTCTGGCAATGGTATGGGTGCATATTCCATACCTAGGTTATCCGTTAATTTTTTGATATTAAGAATATGAATAAGAGGAATATCTTGCCTAGAAAACCTGACAACCGCACCATCGATTCCATCGCCTCTAGTTATCTGTTCAATATCTTTTCTATAAATAATTCCTGGTTGTAGTAATCTTAAATTAAAACTCGTCCCTAAACTAGCAACGCCTCCTCCAATATTTACCACTGCTTTATAATTATTATTACCAAAATATTGCATTCTCTGATTAATATTATCTTCTAATCCTTTGCCAGATATCAAAGGTAATTTATTCTTATCAATATTGTTTCGAATTAATTCTCTACCTCTAGGACTCAATAATCTACCCTGATCATTCCTTCCACCTATAGAAGCAGCAATAGATCGAGCTGAAATATAACCACTATTAAATAAAATCCTTTCCATATCTAACCAAGACATATCTGGATCATTCGCACCCCATTGTGACGCACCTATCGATGAAATAATAAAAGGATGAATGCCCATAGAATTACAGGCAATTAACATTCCCATATTAGCACCGGGCATAGAGCCAGTTAACATTACAGCAATTGAATCCCCACTATCAAGATCTGCTTGATATAATAATTCAACCATCGCTGCAGCAAAATTTGGATCCAAAGTAGTTAATTTTGCATCTAAATCACCTTCATCTGTTGTTATTAAACTAAATTGGGAACCAACAAGTCCTGTTTCATTTGGATCATTCTCTTGATCTATAAATACACCCTTTTCCATTCTAAAATCTTTTATCATATTCATTGATTCTTGCATCATCATTGCAGCATTTATTTTTATCTCATATGTACTAGAAACAAATTCTTTTCTAGAAAAATAAGCAAATGAATATGCAACAATAGAAATGACTGCAAGCAATACAAGTGTTCGCGTTTCTTGAATTACAGGTTTAAATGGTTTATCAGGCATCAATTGCACCTCCTGATAATACCATAATGATTAATTTTACTAAAACTGAAGTAATCATAATAGCTGACATTGTTCTTATTATACCTTGTCTATCCATCCAACTAGCTATTAAACCAGGAATAATATTTCCAATGACTTCATATGAAAAGGTATCTAATGGTGAAAAAAAATGATTTCGTGAAATATATCCAATTATAAAACCAAGTAATAACGTCAGCACTAATCGTCTTTTACCATATATAAATATAAAGTTTCCTAGTATTCTAATTAAAATAATCACAATCACCGAAGCTATGAATGTCATAATTATTTGATCAGGATTTTGCAAATGCATAGCAATATATCCAGGAACAATTACACCTCCTGCAGTTACTCCGAGTGTCTCAGTGAGTATTAAGCTTAATGCAATTCCTAAACCAACTGTAATCTCAGTCATTAGGTTTAAACTCCATAAGTGTATTAATTAAATCTTGACCAAAGCCCACTTGATTCCCAATTGCAAATAAAAGAGATTCAGAAGGAAGTTCTTTGAACTTGTCAATAGATGACTGAATCGATTGATTTTCTTGAACTATCTGCGTAATCGTATTAGGGGAAAAACTTACCATCTTATTTACAAGGGTTTCAATTTTCTTCCCTCTAATTATCGCTTTTTGAGGTTTGATTTCTTTATAAATTAGTTCTAATAATTGATGTGTTCTTCTTCGCCGATCTTCTCGACAGTTTAAATAAATGGTAAAATAATTTTTTGATGTAAATTTACTTTTAATAATATTCCAAATCTGTAAAGTGGATACAGGATCATTAGCTGCCATAGAATTAATAAAATAGACTTTACCTTTTCCGAAATCAATATTATTAATAACTAAAGCACCTGGATCAGGCTGGGAGTTTTGCATACCATATAGAGCAGTCTCTTTCTTAACACCTAATTCATCACACACCTTGAGAGCTACAGCAATATTTTGAGGATGTTCTATATATGGAAATCCTGCTAGTTGAGTATTTGTAACAGTGTCTTCATCTGCAACAATATATTTAGTATTTCTTACCTTAGTAATTTTAGAAACTGCATCAACTATATTTTTTTCTCCAAAGATTACCTTGCCATTATATGGAATAGTATTTCCTAATGACTTCTTAACATCATCCATAGATGGCCCCATTTCCTCAAGATGATCTGGTCTCGCATTGGTGATAACCCCAATATGTGATTGTATCATTTGATGTTCTGATATCCATTGATATTCTGGTTGCACTGCCATGCATTCCATTACTACAGCATCAGGTTTTTCCTTGGAAAATAATCGCATTAATTTAATTTGTTCTCCTATTGATGCAGACCGTAACCTATGAATAACTCGATCTTTACCATTAGAATCAATAATTCTTGGAGCAGTTCCTGTAGTTTTGGCAAAAGTTTGCATGCCACCTGCGCGTAATCCAGCAGCAATTAGACGTGTAACACTTGATTTACCTCGAGTACCATTCACATGCACTCTCAATGGAATACTAGAAATTGCACGCTGATGATTTACTCTTTCTAAATATCCTATTAGAATCAATATCAGAACAATAGTTCCAAGAAAAAAAGGGGGCGATATGATCATGTAAATCCCCTAATAACCCATTATTTCCCGAACAATACTTATCATGTCCAGAAAATTGATGATTTCGTCAGCATTCACATCTGCAAGATAAGGATTTAATCCTCCTGTATCACTTGATTGGACAAAATCAACAAGGGTAAGTACATCTGTAATATTTAATAATCCATCCTGATTAATATCTCCCCGTTGAAGAATATTTGCTCCTCTCGTGGTAAATAATATTGCAGTAGAATCTTCAAGAGGCATGGCTGAAGTAGGATAAGCATTATTGAAGGTATATTCAAGTCCAATAGTTTCACTTTGATCTTCTAAACCTATGGTACAGTAATTACCATGCACTTGACCCCAACCGTAATTGCCTGTTGATGTATTATTAAAATCTGCATATTGCATTACTATCTCTCCATCACCCGTTGGAGTGAAATAATGTTGAGAATCCTTAAGGATTAACTGAAAATTTTCCAGACTATTATTATCATACGTTCTGAGGTGTGACCACTGAATAATAAATTGATGGTTCAATTCATCATACCATTTATAAACACGTCCCCCACTAGTTGTCGTATTTAGATCATCCCAAAATACAGCTATCATTGGAGAAGGGCCACCTGGGCCAGGTATATGATAATTCCTGAATGATTTCATAGATGTAGAACCCATAGACACCCAGCCATTGCTAGAAACACTAATCTGGTCATAATCAACACCATAAAATTTAAATGTAAATGGCAAATTAACTGTGGTTACATCATCTTGATTATCGCCATAGTCACTTAATGGCAACTGGGTACCAGAACCATTATACAATGGATCAATTTCAATCCAATTAAAATATGGTGCGTTAGAATATAATATATCCCCACTATCATACGCATAATATCCATATAAATCTGGGCCAAGTGGATCATCTACCTCTTTAACACCAATTTGCAATGGAATATTTGCACTCTGAGCTGCGCCATCAGAAGATTCCAGATCTATAAATAATTCAACTACTGTACCTGGAATTATATCTTCAGCAGCAAAAACTTCAAACTTATCAGTAGTATTAATTGAAAAATTATTTTGTACAATTAATGGCCAAAATCCTTGGTCATCTATAATTTCTAAACCGGGATAATTTGAATATAAACGACCACTTACATTGTTTGCCATCATTGAACCAATATTCGAAACTTCTATTGAGATTTCAGCAGTTTCACCAGGATCAAGTTGATCATTACCAAATACTGGGTCATCATGCACATATACTTTATCTGCAAGTAACCTGGTGCCTGAAATAGAAAGTTGTATTTGACTCAACCAGCTAGAGTTATTTATATCTTTAATTAATAATCGTAGTGGGAAGTTTTCATTTTCTAATATTCCAGATTCTACTTCAAAAACAAATGGCTGTGCTTCATTCCCTGTCATTCCACTTATTAAAGTTCCAATATATAAACTATCAATACTATAATTGATAAATCCATCACCACCAATCAGTTTACAGTAAACACCCTCTGCATCATCTGTCCCATAATTATATATAGGTATCGTTAACTCAATAGTTTCTCCTCCATCAATCATTCCATTAGCATTTCCTATAGAAGAACCATTCATATCATCATCAATAGTAAATGCACCTTCAACAGAGTTTACATTTACACTCTGGTCATTGATCTGAAACTGTCCTTGATAAGGAACAAAATTTCTTTTTATTACTGTCAAATCAACGCTACCTAATGAAGCAGAACCTATAGACAATGTAATACGACCATTAATATCAGTATAGCCAGATTCAAATATAATATCATTTCCTTTTAAGATCGTAACATAGGCACCTTCAACTGGTTCATTAAAATAATCCATCACTTCCACATCATAATAATTAGTTCCAGATGATATTGAATTCTCATGGTTTACTGTAAAAGATTGCGGAACATCGGTCCACATTTGTAATGCAGGATCACCAATAAGACTATTCCAATGAGTAAATATAGTTACATAATTATTTGGATTATCTGGATAATTAAGATATAGATTTAATTTACCTCGAGCTAAAGCAGCTCCTGCAGTTTCCATTTTATCAACGAAAACACCATAATAAAAACCCATATCAACAGCATTATTAAACATCGTATGTGTACCAATTGTTGCAGTACCAATAGATGCAACCGCGCCTTTAGGCTGCGTGGGTGTCCCCGCCCTTACAAATGTTTCTGATAAAGCTGTACCAGATGCAAAGGAACCAGTACCACAAGTAATAACAGTAGCAATCGGTAATTTAAAACCATTAGAGAGACTATTTATATTACCAGAGTTAAAGCCACTTACTCCATAATATCCGCGGTAATTAAAAAAAGTTAATCCTGCATTTAAATCTGCAACCATCTGCGATGGAAATGGTGAATTGTAAATTGTTCGCACATCATCGTATCCATGGTATTCCATCAACTCTTTAATATTTTCACTAGTTATAACACAGGATATCCCTGATGTCGAAGCATCACCTACAACCGATGCACTATGAAACCAGTTCTGACTCAAATAAGGATTGCTTTCATATTGAACAGTTTTATTTATGATCGTAGCAAGCTCCGTTGTTGAGCTAAAAGATAATCTACCAATAAGAACTTCAGGCAATATATCATTGCCTACTAATTGTGAATAGGGATGATCTCCTTCACCATTATAACTACTAAAACTTTCAAAATATGTTGGTATGGAATAGCTTCCATTTGCATCTCCAACTAACGCAACATATTCTGGAGGATCATCCCAGCAACTATATGCATTACTAATATAATTTTTAATAGAACTGGAGCTATTACCAGTCGTACTTGTTGAAACATAATTGACCACATATCCAGATCGATGACGCCAATCAAATAAAATTTCAAGATTCGCCATTAAATTTGAAGAGTTACTTGGAAGGATATATAGTATCGATGGCTTCTGATAATCATCATCATTTGTAGATCGGCTATAATTCACAACTAAAGCTTCGTATAATGGCTCAAAAACCCGAGAAATACGATTTGGGGTTTGAACCGGATCAATATCATCCACTTCTATCAGTTCAATTTCTGCTGATGTTATAATCTCGAGTTTCCTAGATAATGGATAATATTTAAATGGAGTGATTGAAGCTTTAACTACTGGTATATCCCTAAAAACAAATGTATTTGACACCTCTACTTGATTTTTAGGATACTTCGTATCTGAAGTATATAATTCTATATCTCTTTTAAAAAAAGCATTAGCCTCATCTGATTGACGTTCCCAAGTTTGATGAGGCAATATATCTATATTGTCAATCCATTCTGAAGAAATAACATTTACATTAATAGCATAAGACTTATTAGGAGCTACTTGATAAAATGTCGTAATAGTTGGTAGGGTCGGCTCGCCCTCATCTGATTTTAATCCACCAAATGGAATAACTGGCTTTTTAAAGGTTTGCCCATCAATAGTAACATCTTTTAATTCATAACTGTCTAAAGAAAAATGCATCTTATCATCATCTAAAATAGAAAATCCACTTGGCGATTTTCTTATTTCATCTTGACTTAATGATACAGAAGAAACCAAAATTACTATAGATATTATTTTATAAATATTTATCATTTTACCCTGTAATCACTTTATACCATAATTAAACGATCAATTAATGTAGTGGAATAATTACTAACAATAAAAATACTAATTGCACTAAATGTAAGATAAGGAGCAAATGG
>CAYTYA010000003.1:14281-54702 GCA_964442015.1 uncultured bacterium | reverse complement strand
TTTAATACATTTACCATTGTAAACGTTGCGATTCTAGGGCTTATAGCTAATTGTGGCCCATCTTCGTTTTTTGAAGATGATTTTCTGCGTTTTGTAGACTTTTTACCTTTGTTGGGTTTAGATCTCTTTATTGTCTTTGAAGGTTTTTCACCTTTTTCAATAATAGAAAGTATTGATTTTGCTTCTCTATTTTCTGGATCCAAATCAATAACCTTATTCCAGCTCTTTTGCAAAGTAGATTCTGCTCTACCTAAGGATTGCTGAACAACGGCCAATTGAAATGCTGCTTGCAAATGATCTGTGCCTGACAAAACAACATCTTTTAATAATTTTTCTGCTTCACGTTCATTCCCTATTTCTAGTTCGATCATTGCAAGTATAAATTTCCCATCGACGTGATCAGGATGATATCCTAGGCCTATATCACATACCTTTCGAGCTCTATCTAAGTCTCTATTTTGAAGATACATATCTGCTAAAATAGGGAATAAAACCGTATCAAAATTATCAGCAAAATACGATTCCAATTCAGATTGATTATTTAAATTCATTTTCTAACGCCTATTTTTTTTAACCCAATTAATTATATAATCTACAGTTTCTTGTACAGGAGTTCCAGGGCCAAATAATTGGCCAACCCCAATACTGATTAATGATTCTTTATCTTTATCTGATATTATTCCACCACCAGTTAATAACACATCATCAATTTCATTCTCTTTCATAAGATCTAAAACCTTAGGGAATACTGTCATATGTGCGCCTGATAGCACAGATAATGCTATTACATCAGCATCCTCTTGTACAGCTGCAGAAACTATCATTTCAGGTGTTTGTCGTAACCCTAAATAAATAACCTCCATTCCAGCATCTCTATAAGCGCTCGCTAAAACTTTTATTCCTCTATCATGACCATCTAAGCCGGGCTTTGCCATTACTATACGTATTTTTCTATCCATAATTATTTAAATTTTAAAGAAATTTCATTGTAAACAAAGGAATTATAATATTTTAAATATTATTTGAATCAATAACAAATGTTACAGGGCCATTATTAATAATAGTTACATCCATATGTGCTCCAAATTCACCTGTTTTTACATTAACACCTTTTTGTTTAAACAATTCCACAAAATCACTATATAAAACCATCCCTTTTTTGGGGTTTGCCGCATTTAAAAAACTTGGCCTTCTGCCTTTATGAATATCTCCACAAAGGGTAAATTGGCTTATAATTAATACAGAACCATTGACATCCAATAATGAATAGTTCATTTTATCGTTTTTATCATTAAAAATTCTTAAACCAATTATTTTATCAATAAGATAAGTAATGTCCTTTTCCGTATCATCTTTTTGAATTCCTAAAAGGATTACTAATCCATTATTAATAGTTCTTTTTTCTGAATTATTGATTTTGACATTCGCATTAATTACACGCTGTATAACTACTATCATACAAATATATTATTCTACCCAAACATTATTTTTCCCACACTTATCTCGTAATTTTGTTAAATACTCTCTACTAGATGATACTCGAATATTATGTGATAAAATTCTCTTTTTTCTATTGTTATAATCCTTATAATGAAACATTAAATTGCATTTCCCTGGGTATAGTTTTGATATCTCATATAAAGCTTCAATTTGTTTATTATCCATATTAATAAAGTCTAAAAATACATTAACTCTCTTTGCATAATAGTCTCTAACTTTTGCAAGAGGGACAATTTCTTCAGCAACTAATTTTAAATCACTAAAATCATAATCATCAGTGGGCTTACCGGTTATAAACAAAATATTATCTTCAAAAATTATTTCTTTATACTTGGAGTATGTTTTACTAAATACCAGTATTTCAGCTCTTCCACCTAAGCATTCCAATGTAAAGAATGCCATTTGGTTATTTTTCCTGTCATAATGAATCTTAAGATTCTGAATTAATCCTCCTATGCGAACTTTTTTGTTAATGGTTGAATTAATTTTTTCAGAAAAATCATGATTACTAAAATCCTCTAAATCATCTGCAAATTCCAATAGTGGGTGACCTGTCAAATAAAGCCCTAAAACCTCTTTCTCATTATCAAGCGATTCCTTATCAGACCACGGTCTCACTTCCTGCAATTTAGGCATCATTGAAATTCCTGGGCTATTTGAGGTACTTCCAAACAAGTCTACTTGATTCTTGTTCTTATCAGATTGCACATTTTGACCATATCGAATAGCAGTATCAATTGTTGAAAATTTTTCAGCCCTAGATCCATCTATATGATCCATAGTGCCAGACATAATTAAACTTTCTAATACTTTTTTATTTACAGCTTGCAATTCTACTCGACTAGTAAAATCAAATAGTGAAATAAATGGGCCGTCATTATCTCTTGCGATAACAATTTGTTCTAATGCTTTAATTCCTACATTTTTTATTGCGTTTAGACCAAAAGAAATTGTTTTTTCATCCATTGGTTGGAAATGAATATCTGACACATTTATATCTGGTGGATGAATATCAATATTCATTTTTCTACATTCATTAATTAAAATAACGACTCTATCTATATTTGTCATTTCACTTGTTAAGTTTGCGGCCATAAACTCTGCAGGATAATAAGTTTTTAACCAAGCTGTTTGATAGGCTATATAAGAATAAGCAGTTGAATGGCTTTTGTTAAACCCATACTGAGCAAATTTTTCAATTAAATTGTATATATCTTTAGCATTTTTTTCAGAAATCCCATTATTAGAAGCACCTTCAATAAATTTAACCTTTAACGCTTCCATCTGTTCATTATCTTTTTTACCAATTGCTCTTCTTAAAATATCAGCCTGTGCAAGTGTGAAATTTGCTATCTCATTTACTATTTGCATTACCTGCTCTTGATATACAATAATACCATACGTTTCATCTAATATTGGTTTTAATAAAGGAGAAATATATTTTATTTTTTTCTTTGTGGATTTTCGATTAATAAATTTATCAATGTTTTGCATGGGACCAGGCCTATACAAAGCATTCATTGCTATTAAATCTTCAAACTGGGTAGGCTTCAATTTCTTTAAAAACTCTCTCATACCTGCTGACTCAAATTGAAATACACCAATTGTTAATCCTTTAGAAAACAGCTGATAGACTTTAGGATCATCCATAGGAATATTTCTGATATCAACTGATACATTTTTTTTATTTAACATATTAAGTGTATGATTAATTACAGTGAGATTACGTAATCCAAGAAAATCCATTTTCAATAAACCAAGATTTTCCAAATTCTTCATATCATATTGACTGGTAACATCCCCTTGACTTGATTTATACAAAGGCATGTAATCTGTTAATTCTCCTGGGGTTACAACCACACCTGCTGCATGAGTAGATGCATGCCTATTCATGCCCTCTAAAACTTTTGAGAATTCAATTAATTCTTTGTATTCACCATTTGCCATCGTTTGTAAATCAGCGCTTTTTGCTAACGCTTTTTCTAAGGTGATATTTAACTCATTTGGAATAGCCTTAGCTACACGATCAACATCTCCAAAAGAATAGCCCATTACTCTACCGACATCACGAACTACTTGCTTGGCCTTCATTTTTCCAAATGTAATTATCTGTGTAACCGAATTTTCCCCATATTGATTTTTAATATAATCGATTACCTCTCCCCTTCTTTCAATACAAAAATCTATATCAATATCTGGCATACTTATACGATCTTCATTTAAGAATCGTTCAAAAATTAAATTATGTTTTATTGGATCAATATCTGTTATGCCTAAAGCATAAGAAACGATGCTGCCAGCAGCAGATCCTCTACCAGGCCCTACTGGAATATTATTATCATGTGCATATTTAACAAAATCTTGGGTTATTAAAAAATATCCTGAAAATCCCATCTTTTTTATAACACTCAACTCATGATCTATTCTCTTCTTAAGTTCTGGTGTTAAGTCTCCATATTTTTCATTTATTCCATTGCTACATAATGTCTTTAAATATTCATCCGGATCAGTAAAGTCTTTATCAGGCGGTAAGGGAAAATTTGGCAAATGATATTCACCAGTCGGTATAGATAAATCGATACTGTCCGCGATTAATCTTGTATTTTCAATTGCTTGGGGCACACTTTTAAAAAGCTTATGCATTTCATCCTGTGATTTGAAATAGAATTCTGGCGTTGCATATCGAAGTCTATTAACATCATTTCTTTCTTTTCCAGTGCCCAAACAAATATGTATATCATGCGCTTCCCAATGATCGTGCTTAGCATAATGTGCATCATTGGTTGCAACTAAAGGCAAGTTTAATTCTTTAGACAATTTTTGCATTTTATCCACATTAACTTGTTCATGTTCAATCCCATGATTCTGAACTTCTAAATAATAGCGATCAGGGAAAATTTCAGCAAACTCTAAAGCAGACTGCTTTGCTCCTTCCCAATCCCCATTAACAAGTTTTTCTGGAACTTCTCCTTTCAAACACGCTGATAAACAAATTAATCCATCGCTAAACTCTCTTAGAATATCTTTATCAATTCTTGGGCGGTAATAAAATCCTTCAAGATAGCCTAAAGATATTAATTTCATCAAATTTTTGTACCCTGTATAATTTTGAGCTAGTAAAATAAGATGATTATTCCCCCATCCTCCTTCAGCTCTAGGTTTTTTATCAAATCGATTGTTTACTGCTACATATACTTCACTACCAATGATTGGCTTAACACCTGTCTTATTTGCATTATTGTAGAAATTCACTGCACTAAACATGTTTCCATGCTCAGTTAATGCAACAGCATCCATTTTTAAATCATCTATAGTATTAACTAAAGTCTGAACAGTTTGAGCGCCATCAAGGAGGCTGTAATCAGAATGGTTGTGTAAATGCACAAATTCAGCGGACATAATAATCGGTAAAAATTGCTATTAATCCTGCTATTATACTGAACTTTAACAAATTAGCACTTTTTTTAGCTGAGTTTATTGTAGGTAATTTCATAAAATAATATATAATTATAAACAAAGGAACCTCGACCCCAAGAATTAATAAAATTAAATAATAATTTCCATAAATATTAAAATAATATGGCATTAAAGAACCAAATCCTATTATAAATATTAAAAAATATGATACAGAGATAGATTTTTTTTCTCCAATAACTATAGGCAAAGTTTTCAAGTTATTTTCCTTATCTCCTTCAATATCTGCAATATCCTTTATTAATTCTCTTAAAAATGTTAATCCAAAAGCTAAAAAGCTAGGAACTAACATTGGCAAAATATTTCCGTGAGATAATCCAAAGAATATAAAAGATAGGCCAAGTATCATTGAAACAACCATATTGCCTATTATTGGGACACCTTTTAATCTTAAGCTATAAACAATCAATAGTGGCAAAGCTATCCCAACAGAAACCATCATAGCTTTTAATGGCAATAATAACGCAACTAAAGAACCAATTAAAAAAAACACTATTGAAAATATAAAAGCTTCATTGCTATTTATTAATCCGCGACTTAACGGCCTATTTGGACGATTAATTAAATCTATTTCATAATCACAATAATCATTAAATGCATTTGCTCCTCCTGTATAAAAAACAACAACAAGCAATGTGTATAATGTAATTAAACTATAATGAAAATTTCCCAATATATATGCACTCATTATAGCTGCAGTTGCAGATACCACAATATTAATCGGGCGCATAATAATTATATATGCAATAATCTTACTCAATTAACTAACGCCTTTAATATTCGCGGATCGCCATTTAAATCTGGTACTATTTCTATTTGAGAAAAAAGTTTAACATCTAAAACATCTTTAACAAAATGAGGGTGTTGGTGTAGGCCTACTTCGAGTAGTATATGGCCACCTGGAACAACTATAGAAGGAGCTAAGTCATTTATTCTTTTATAAAATGATAAACCATCAGATCCATCTGTAAGTGCAATTTTAGGTTCATATAATTTCACATCATCCATTATAGTATCCATTTCATTTATTGGTATATACGGAGGATTGCATACAATCATATCTAGCTTATTTTTGTATGGATCGGACAATATATTTATTTGTTCAAAGTTTATATCCACATTATGATTTTTTGCATTAAGCATTGCAATATTTAAAGCTTTATTTGATATATCTATTGCGCTAATGTTTGGATTATTTAACTCTTTTGCTAATGTTATAGCTATACATCCAGAACCTGTACAAATATCTAAAATTTTTTGATTTGAAACACTATCCAATACTGATAATGCAATATTAATTAATGTTTCGGTTTCAGGTCGCGGTATAAAAACATCATTGTTAACAAAAAAATTTCTTCCATAAAATTCACAGTTTCCAGTTATATATTGCAAAGGTTCTTTTTCTATCCTTCTATCTATCCAAGCGTGTAATGTTTGAAGATTTTCTGCAGATAATTCTTCATCATAACAAAGATACAAATCTAATGTTTTACAGTCTAATATTTCTTCTAATAGCCATTCAATTTCCTTTCTTGGATTGTTAAATCCATTTAATGAGAAATATTCTACCGCCCAATTAATTACATCTATAACCCGTGAATGGTTATTCTTTATTACGGGTCTTTGCATTACTTATTCGGTGTGAAGCAATGCTTGTTGATCAGCAATTTTTAATTGTTCTATAAATTCGTTTAGCTGTCCATCCATAACGCTATCTAGTTTATATGAAGTAAAGTTAATTCGATGATCTGTTATCCTCCCTTGAGGAAAATTATATGTTCTTATTTTTGCCGACCTATCACCAGTAGACACCATTGATTTTCTTGCATCTGCTCTTTCTTTTGCAAGCCTTTCTTCTTCTTGTGCTAAAAGACGAGACTTAAGAACCTTCATTGCGGCAGTTCTGTTTTTATGTTGAGATTTTTCATCTTGACAAGTAACAACAAGCCCTGTTGGAGTATGTGTTATTCTTATTGCAGATTCTGTTTTATTAACATGCTGCCCCCCTGCTCCACTAGCCCTATAAGTATCAATTTTTAAATCCGAATCATTTATATCAATTTCAGCATCTTCCGCTTCTGGTAAAACTGCTACAGTCGCTGCGGAGGTATGTAGCCGACCTCCTGTTTCAGTTTTAGGCACACGTTGAACTCTATGAACGCCACTTTCAAACTTCATCATACCATAAACAGAGCTTCCTTTAACTGAAAATATTATTTCTTTAAATCCACCAATTCCCGTACCATTACTAGCAATAACTTCTCGAGTCCATACGTTTCTCTCTGCAAATCTGCTATACATTCTAAATAGATCTGCTGCAAACAAAGCTGCCTCTTCTCCGCCAGTTCCTGCGCGAATTTCAATTATAGTATTTTTATTATCATTTGGATCTTGAGGGATTAATAAAATTTTAAGCTGGTCTTCAAGTTCAAGTAATTCACTTTCTGTTTCTTCATTCTCTTCAATAGCTAAAATTTTCAGTTCTTCATCATCGCTATCAATTATCTGATTATTCTCTTGAATTTGATTAAGTAATGTTAAGTATTTATTTGCTTTTGGAATAACTGAATTAAGAAAAGTATGTTCTTTTGCTGTTTCTTTTAATTTTTCAGAATTAGATATCACTTTAGGATCTGCTAAAAGAGATTCTAGCTCATTATAACGATCTATAATTTGATTTAGTTTTTCCTTCATATCTATTATATATAAAAATGGCCTTATAATTCTATCTTATAAGGCCATTTAATTAAAAAGTAAGCTACTTAGATGATTTTTTATATTTCTTTTGATATTTTTCGATACGACCAGCTGTGTCTACTAATTTTTGCTTACCTGTATAGAATGGGTGCGTAAAGGATGTAATATCACAATAGACAACATAATGTGGTATACCATCAATATCCCTTTTTTCATCACTTGTTAGCGTTGATTTTGTTAGAATTTCGTCGCCTGTCGCAGAATCTACAAAAACAACTGGATGATAATCTGGATGGATTTCTTTTTTCATAAATACTCCTTCAATTTAATTCACTTAAAGCTTTAACAACTCTATCAATACCTTCTCGTATCGTATCTTTACTGACAGCATACGAAAATCTAATATGACCCGGGGCACCAAAACCATCTCCTGGTACAGACACAACCCTAGCAACATCCAAAATGTAATCACAAAGTTTAAAAGAATCGTTTATTTTTTCTCCATTATAATTTTTCCCCAAATAATAAGAAAAGTCTGGAAACGCATAAAAGGCCCCACCAGGAATCATGCATTTGACACCCTGTATTTCTTTTAATAATCGGATCATTAGGTCTCTTCTTTCTTTATATTTATTTCTCATGCTCTCGACACATTTTTGATCACCAGTCAAAGCTGCAATTGCAGCTTTTTGACCAATAGAATTGGCACAAGAAGTTGCCTGACCCTGCAACTTACTCATTGCGCGAATTATATTTTTATTCCCTACAGTATACCCAACGCGCCATCCTGTCATGGCATATGTCTTAGATAAACTCATGCAGGTTACTACTTCCGTATTATAATTATTTAATTTTTCAGCACTAATATATTGCCCATTGAAAACAAGTTTTTCGTAACATTCATCAGAAATAACTATCAAATTATTTTTTTTAGAAATTTCTAAAATTTTATCTATTGCATCACTTGACCACACTCCACCTGTAGGATTAGATGGGGAGTTAATTATCATTCCTTTTGTTTTACTGTTTATTTTAGAAACTAATTCATTAAAATTGGGTTCAAACTGGTTATTAGGATCTGTAGACACAATGATGGGTTCTGCATCTGCTAATCGAACAAACTCCGGAAATGATACCCAATATGGAGAAAAAACAATTACCTCATCTCCCCTATCAAATAGCGCCTGACATGCAGTATAAAGACTTTGTTTTTCACCATTTGATACAAGAACTTGATCCGGCATAAACGTTAAACCGTTTTCTACAAAAAGCTTTTTACATATTGCCTGTCTTAATTCAATCATGCCTGGGCCAGCAGTATACTTAGTAAATCCTTTATCCATGGCTTCTTTTCCAGCCTGAATTATGTGCTCAGGGGTATTGAAATCTGGCTCTCCAACGCTTAGGTTTATTACGTCGACACCCTTTGAGCGTAAATCCGCAGCTCTACTTGTCATTTCTAAAGTAAATGAGGGTTTTACGCGGGTAACGCGCTCAGAAAAATCTAATGCTGACATATGCTAAACCTTATGTTGTTTTTGATGATACAACTCCGTATTAAAATTTGGTTCACTATTTTTGTTTTGATTATCATTATAATTATCATTTTTAACATTTTTAGATTGTTTTCTTTTTTTTCTTTTTAATCTATGACTTTTTTTATTTTGTCTAATATTTAGTTTATTGAAATCATCAAAATCTATTTCATCTAATTCTGACTCAAAACATTTCTTATTATCTAAGTCACGTAATCCTAAATCATCTTTATTAAATATTTGACAGGAGCGTTCATTAAATAATGTTCCATACCCTCTTGTTATTCCATTGCCTAGGCCAATAAAACTTGGGAGAATAAAATTTGTTTTAAACATACCCTCAAATGCACCCCATTTATTATCAATAGAAGCTGGCTCAATAGAATTAACTTTAATCATGGATATTAGCTTATTAGGTGCCGTTAATTTTAATTCATTTGAAATAAAAGCTAGGTTTTTCTCAAGTAATTTATTCAAATAATTTATTTTATTTTCGGAATCCATTCCGTTAAAAGATCTCCAAGAGTTTTTGTTTAAAGCTGCCCAAGAAGTTAAAAATTGATAATTAAACGGTTTTTCTTTGTATTCAAAAACATTTTTAACCTCATCAACTTTTTTATCTAAAATGTCAAAAGTTATATTACCAAAATCTAGTTGTTTGATATTATCTATTAATTCTAAAACCGCATCGACCCCATGCCCTATTCCAACAATGAATATATTCTCATTTATAACCTTCACTTGTACTCGTGGGTATAAATATCGATCACGGTATTTTCCATTTAGCATTGGTACAATACCATGTGAAGAATAATTGCGCATAATCACGCCTTTAACCTGATATGGTGTTTTTTTTACCGGTTTATCAGATATTAAACAAGCTGTTACAGCTCTATCTTCTTTTGTATTTGTAGTTATGATTTTCCTTTAGAAATTATATTTATAAATAAAAAGAGGGTTATTGACTCATTGTATCTAGGAATTCATCATTCGTTTTCGTTCTTTTAATTCTATCTTGCAAAAACTCCATGGATTCAATGGTGTTCATCTCATTAAGCAATTTTCTTAATATCCACATTCTAGCAAGGGTTTTTTTATCAAGAAGCAACTCTTCTTTTCTGGTCCCAGAGCGCACTAAATCGAATGATGGATATATTCTTCTATCGCTTAAACGTCTATCAAGTACTAATTCCATATTTCCAGTCCCTTTAAATTCTTCAAAAATAACATCATCCATTCTGCTCCCAGTATCAATTAAAGCAGTTGCTATAATAGTTAGGCTTCCTCCTTCTTCCGTATTTCTGGCAGCGCCCAAAAATCGCTTAGGCTTTCTAAGAGCATTAGCGTCAACTCCCCCAGAAAGAATTTTTCCACTATGAGGTATTACTGCATTATGTGCCCTACCTAATCTTGTAATACTATCTAAGAGAATAACAACATCATCACCAAACTCAACCATTCTTCTTGCTTTTTGAATAACCATATCAGCTACAGACACATGGCGCTCAGGTGGTTCATCAAATGTCGAACTTACAACTTCCGCATCCACATTTCGCTTCATATCTGTCACTTCTTCAGGTCTCTCATCAATTAATAATATTAGTAATTTAGTTTCTGGGTGATTTGCTCTTATCGCATTAGCAATTTTCTGAAGAAGAATTGTTTTACCAGTTTTTGGTTGAGCAACTATTAATCCCCTCTGACCCATGCCCATAGGAGATACAAGATCCATTATTCTAGTGGACATATCTTTTTTATCTACTTCAAGATTAAATTTTTGTTCGGGGTACAGGGGCGTAAAATTATCAAATAAAGTTGCTTTTTTCACATTATCAGGGGGATAATCATTCACTGCTTCCAATTTCAACAAAGCATAAAATCTTTCTTTTTGTTTGGGTGGGCGTATTTCACCAAAAACCTGGTGGCCAGTTCTCAGGCCAAATCTTTTAATTTGGGATGGGCTAACATAAATATCATCTGGCCCTGGCAAATAATTAAAATCGGGACTTCTTAAGAAACCATACCCTTCTTTTAATACCTCAAGAACTCCAGTTGCTTGTAAAATCCCCTCTTTTTTATTATGAGCTTCAAGAATTTTAACAATAAGCTCTTGTTTGCTTAGCCCAGAAATCTCCTCAACTTCCAAATCATTTGCAAATTTAGTAAGCTCATCAATATTTTGGGATTGAAGCTGATTAACATCCATAAGACAATTCCTTTAAAATTTTATTATGTAAAAAATACTATTAGGGGGAAATTTGTGGCGCTTTGAAGTCACCCAATAACATAAATTACATTATATACTTACATTGTCAAAATTAATTTCAAAAAATTTATAAATTGATTTTGCCACATAATGACTGCCAAAAATGACACTGGTGGCGCCTTTTTCTGACTCAACTGACATATAATAAAGCGCCTTTTCAATAGGGTAAATAATTGTACACGTAATATTATGTTTTTTTAATGAATTAAATAATTGATTTTTATCCATTAATTGTGAATTTGGCAATGATGATATAATTAATTCATCAAATAATCCTTTGAGACTCTTTGCAATATAATCAACATCTTTATCCTCTTTTAAAACTATAAGGCCAATCTTTTTGGAGGTATTTATGGATTCTAATGTTAATCTGATTGTATTAATTCCTGCTGAATTATGTGCCACATCATAGAAAATTGGTAATTTTTTATTGAGCCTCTGAAAACGTCCCGGCCATACCGTTGTCCTTAGTCCGTCATAAATTATTTGATAACTTAATTTTTCTATAAAAGAACCTGAAGCCCTAATTGCCAATGAAGCATTATAAGCTTGATGCTCTCCCAATAAAGGAATAGAAAATTCTTTATTTTCAACTTCAAATTTTGTAGAAAAATAATCAATAAAAATATTATCAGGTTGATTAACAATTTCAATTTTAGAATTCAAATCTTTTGCTGTTTGAATAAAAATATCTAAAACCTCCTTTGTTTGCTTAGTGGTTATTAGCGGGGTTTTCTTTTTTATTATTCCAGCCTTTTCAAGTGCTATTTCATTCATAGTATTGCCTAAAATTTTTTGATGATCATAATCAATGGATGTTATAATTGTAAGGTTCGGATTTAATACATTTGTAGAATCTAATCTTCCACCTAAACCGGTTTCTATTATTGCAATATCAACTTTTTTATAATAAAAATAATAAAATGCTAATACAGTAGTGGTTTCAAAAAAAGTTGATTCTATTTTATCAATATCATCATTAAAATTTTTCATAAACTCAACAATAAAACTATCAGAAATCGGGGTACCATTAACTCTTATTCTTTCATTAAAATTTACTAAATGAGGAGAAGTATAAAGCCCAACACTTAAACCTGATTTTCTTAAAATATTTTGAAGCATAGCTGCTGTTGACCCTTTGCCGTTTGTTCCCGCTATATGAATCGTCTTTAGTTTGTTATGAGGGTTTTCACACCTATTTAATAGTTCATATGTATGATCTAACCCAACTTTTATTCCTAATCGTTGTAAGCTAAATAATTTATCTAAGATAGAATTAATTTCAGCTGATTGATGCTGTTTTAACATTGATAATAGAATATCCTAAAAATCTTTTTGCAATATTTGCAAAGCTTGTGGGAGAATCGGTAACATAAAAATCTTGCTTCCCTTTATCTGCAGTATTATTAATTATACTATTATTTTTTAAAATCAAATGCACTTCTTTTGCTAGCGAATCTGCTGAATCAACTAGCATTAGATTATTAGCATATTGCTTAATTACTGGCTTTAATAGTGGATAGTGAGTACAGCCCAGGATCAACGTATCAATCCTTGATAAATCAAGGTTTTTAAGATAGTATTCTACTATAGCTGAGACTATTGGTCCTTCTAATAAACCCTCCTCAACTAAAGGTACAAATAAAGGGCATGCTTGCGATAAAATATATATAGAGGGGCTAATTTTAATTAGCTCATTTTGATAAGCATTTGAACTAATTGTAGCATTTGTTCCTATAACACCCACATTATTGTTTTTTGTTAATTTTACAGCAGTATTCACTCCTGGAGCTATTACGCCTATTATCGGAACATCAAAATCATTTTGAAGGGTTGATATAGCAAGTGCTGATGCTGTATTACAGGCAACAATAATTAATTTTGCATCTTTTTTTATAAGGAACTGTGTTATTTGTAAGGCATACTGCACTATAAGTGGAGCGCTTTTATTGCCATACGGCACCCTAGCTGTGTCTCCAACATATATAATGTTCTCATTTGGGATTATCTTTTTTATTGCATTTAAGACTGTAAGCCCACCTAATCCCGAATCAAAAATTCCTATGGGTCTACTATCAGACATTAATTATCAGACATTATTTGTTCTTTTGATTTTCTAAAGCGCATTATCCCTGCATATATCCCCTTCGCTATTTTTTGTCTATAGGAAGCAGATTTTAATTTTCTTTCTTCATTTGGATTAGAAATATATCCGGCTTCCACCAATACATTTGGCATACTTGCACCAATTAAGACATAAAAACCAGCTTGTTTTAACCCTCTATTGGGAGAGTCTAGTAATGGGTCTAATTCATCTTGTATACACGCTGCAAGATCTTCACTTTCTTTCATAAACATGCTTTGAGCCATTGTAGCCATAATTAAATTTTCTCCAGTCATTGAGCTATATTTATTTCTTGATTTACCTTCCTCCATTCTAATTGCTGAATTTTCTCTGGAAGCTACCTCAATAGCATCATCTGTTTTACCAGGTCTTAACAAATATGTTTCAAATCCCCTAACATTTCTATTTGGATTAGAGTTTACATGAATACTTACAAATAGTTTTCCGTTGGTCTCATTTGCAATTTGAGTTCTTCTCCAAAGTGGTATAAATATATCTTCCTCCCTTGTGTATACTACTTTTATGTGAGAATTTTTTTCAATCAAGCTGCCAACTCTTTTTGTAATATCTAACACAATATTTTTTTCCATAGCCCCTCTCTTACCTACTGCACCACCATCCTTACCACCATGACCTGCATCAAGAACTATTGTATCTAATTTCCATCGGCTCTTAAGCTCTTTTATATGAGAGGATAGTTTTTTGAACGGAGTTCTAAGGGTTACAACTATTGCATTGGGGTCACTGCTTTGATAAACTTCATGGCCAATTATTTCAGTTCTAACACGAAAAGCAAGTTGCGCAGATTCATCAAATTGATTTGAAATAACTTTTGTTATTACTCCTTTCATATGAGCCTTTTTTATCATAGAAGTATCGACCAGTCCATCCTTTATTGTTAGATAAAACCATCCATTAGTATTGATAAAAGAGCTTATATCTCCATCAGAAAATTGCTTCGATGTTTTTACTCTTAAAATTGTGCCATTTGACTTTTGTTCAATGATTACATTATTAATGTTAAACTTAATTAGATTTAAACTTAATAATTGTTTCTCAGGGTCATAATCAACCCCAGGATAGATACTATTTTTTAATATTGAAAAAAAAGATTTAGCAGGAACATAGATTTCTTCTTCTTTTTCTATAGCAGCTTTAGTTAATTGGAAGACTTTATCATTAATTATAATAAAGCTAGATAGATTTGACACCTTTACTCTGTTGTCAGACAAATATAAAACTATTTTCTGTCTAGCAACATTTTCATAAGGCTCTCTATCTGAAAGAATTCTCGAAATATCTCTAACAGCGATATAAGGCTCGCCTTTATAATTTATTGTCGATAGTTCATCTTCATTCTTATCAATAATATTTAAGACTCCAATTGATGTGTCACTTGCAAAAACATTTGCTAACAACGCCAAATTAAACATTAACAAATAAAAGATTCTATATATTGGCATTTGCATTATTATGAATTTACCAAAATCAAGTTCAATATTAGGATTCTATATATTGGAATCAATTTGAATGTGTGGTGGCATAAGAAAATAATATGAATTTCTAAACTGATAAAAAATTTTCCGGTGGTTAACAATTTCTATCATATGGTCTTCCCCAGTATAAATACCTGACTCGTAGTGTAAAAATAATTTTTTACCCGAATGATGAAGCCAATAATATCCTGAATCTGTGTATTTATCTTGGCAAGTATAATCAAATGTCCCGTCAGAATTAAGTTTTAAATAATAATTTTGATTAAACTGTCTACTTTTATAATAATGGTTTTCTGAATTAATTATATATGAATTACTACTATCTAATATTGGACTGATATATTCTTCACTATTGATAATCCAGTTTTTCCCAGCAATAAAATTATTTTCACCAATTATTGTATTTAATAATTTTTGAGCAGAAAGTTGTAAATAGTTTAATTGACTTGAGCTGTTAATTAATGTCCATTCTTCATTAATCACTCTATCTACAGATTCATTATCGCGAATTATACATAATACATTTCCTTTGATTAAAGGGTTATAGTTAAAATCGAATAAAGTCCATTCTTCTAACCATAAAGGTGTGGATTTATTAATTAATTTACGTATACCAATAAACTTGCCATTATTAGACCATATTGGTAAAACATAGCTTGTATCATTTAAATTACCCTTGCTTTCTAATACACCATCTCTGTTCCACCAATAATAATTATTTTCTTCAAAATGAAAACGAATCTGCCCATCATAATACCAAATATTTCCTTGGCTCATTTTTAATTTATCATTAACTATAAGTTGAGATAATCGATTCCCATTTGAATGCCACCATATAACTGAATTATTAGGCTTCAAAACCCCGTTGGAATAAATTGCTTCATGCATTAATGTTGCATTATTGAAATAGAGTAATTCTTTTATTAATTCATTTTTCATTATATCATAAGTCCTAATAACTGCTGGCGATCTATCGTTATGCCATCTAGTAATTCTTTCTTTAAATCTATTTGGAATTAATACGGATAAATCATTCAAAGGAATATTTCTACCATTCATAACAAAATTAGTAGAATCATTGTCATTACAATTGACTAATAGAAAAAGAATTAATATAATTTTCAACAATTGCTTGTTATCATTCCGTAATCAATTATATGTAACGATTAATTTTTAAATATTAGAAATTAAATAAGAAATGATAGCGCCCCATTATCTGGGGCGTTATCATTAATTGCTGAGATAATCGGTTTATTTATTCGGATACATCATATATAGTAGATATAAGACAAGTAAACCCGCCAGACCGTTATCACCGATCTGCGAGAATAAATTTCCTACACCTGCAATGACGCCGAAAGGATCGTTGAATAAAATTCCAACGATTACCCCGAGGACAACTAAACTAATAAGTAAATCTGTTAGTTTTGTAATCCAACCTGTTAGCTTTGCTATCGCATCATTCATATAATTTCCTCCTATATGTTAAGGAAGGGCTAGGACTCTTATAATAAAGAGCCCTACATCATACCCTATTGTTTTAACCTACAGGAAAGAAACAAATATTAATAGTGCGAGTAGTCCTGCTAAGCCACCATCCATAAAAGAATTAACTAATTCAGTTAACCCCAATACAGGATCCATGCCTGTTGGATATAGTATATTAGCAAAAACAAAGAAAACGACTAGTCCTTTAATTAGACTAACGATTCCACCTACTACGGAATTAACGGTTGAAGCTACATCAGCCATATTGTTCCTCCTTGATTTGGTTTTTAATAAAAACGGGGACAAAAACCCCCGTTTCTTGGTATGTGACGTATTCGTTATTTACGAATATTTCCATTCTTAAAGTAAATTTAAGAACAATTATTTATATTGCAATATTATAATTAATAAAAAATAAAATCTTCACTTAATAAAAAATATTAATTATGCCTTTCTATATCCGCGAATAGTACTATAAATAATTATATATTTTGTAAAAATATTAAATGTAACAATTGTATTCAAAAATTTTATAATAGTAGAAAAAAAAATATTGAAAATCAGGTGACCTTTGAAACTTTTTATCCAATCACCACCTAATTCTTTATAGTGTTTAGGGTGTCTTTCTAACAATATTGGAAGATTATATTTACCATAAATCTCCATTTGAGAACAAAATTGTTCTAATGTTCTCTTATGATAATGCTCCGCAATAATCTGAGATGAATAATAAAATGATCTGGGAAATCTATCCCATATCCTTATGGCTAAATCTGTATCTTCACCACCATAATGTTTTATCTTTTCATCAAATAATGTTGTTTTCTCAATTGCGCTTCTTTTAACAGCTGAATTATTGAACAAAAACCAAGTTGGTCCAATTATAGATTCTTCACCAAATCGGCGTGCGCCACGATTTTTGCTATAAAAATAATGATCGAGTCTATTAGGAGTCTCTTCTTTTGGTAAAGTTACTTTTCCAATTACTCCAATAGTTTCCTGGTTCATTAAAATTTTATCAACATTTAATAACCAATCAGGTTGAATAACCATATCGCTATCAATAAAACATATAATTTCTGAATTTCCATTTCTTATTCCGCGATTCCTTGCTGTAGAAAGCCCTTTATTTGATTCAAGACTGATTATGGTAAAATTTTGTTCAGAACTAAAATTATTCAAAAATTTTAATGTATTATCTGTAGATCCATCATCAATTGCTATAACTGAAAATTCATCTTTAGAGTATTCCTGTGAAAAAATACTGCCTAAGGACTTTTCAATTATATGATCCACATTATAACATGGAACAATAATATCAAATTTTGTTTTATGACTCATCCCCACCCAAGGTTTTCATAATAGTTATAGAGAACACGTGATGTGTTTGTATAATTATGATATTTGTATACCCAGGAAATACTTTTTTTCTTG
The DNA here is from genome assembly GCA_964442015.1 of uncultured bacterium. Lineage (GTDB taxonomy): Bacteria > Fidelibacterota > Marinisomatia > Marinisomatales > TCS55. Next base: position 36,687 of record CAYTYA010000003.1, on the reverse strand, counting down.
TATTTAATTATTTTATCTTTATTAGTAATTAATTCAGACAAAATATTATATAATGATTTTGCATCTGCATTAATAAAAGGGTGGTCTGAAATAAAATTCACATATTCTGGCAGTAATTCAGTTACGCAACAAAGGCCCATAGAAAGAGCTTCAACTGAATTCATACCATACCCCCATCCTCCTCTATTATGCACTTGATCAATCAATATATCACACGTTTTTTTTATTTTTTGTGCTTCATTAAAGGTCCTATCTTCTATCAAAATAAACTCAACCCCTTTTTCTTTAGCTAATCTCTCACATATCGGAATAATTGTTTCACTTCCTTTATAATATCTATTAGTTGGAGCGTGACATATTCTAATGGGATCATTTATCTTTATATTATTTGAGAATTGATTTGTATCATAAGGCAAAAACATATATTTCATCTTTGGATGTTTATCTAACAAATCTAACTCACTTGTAATATTCAATTTACTTACATCATTTAAAGTTTTTAATACTCCTCTAGTTCTTAAATCTTGTCCATGATAGGTACATGAAATAGCTTTATCTAAATCAATTAGCCTTTCAACAAACCTACAATCACGGTAAAATTCCAACCCCCATTCAAAATGATATATATCATAATCAAGTAAGTTATTATTCTTAATAGCTGGTTCTACATAAAATTTCCAAATCCAATCACGAAAACGAAAAAAATATTCTTCTAATTTACCATTCGTTTCCCAGTAGGGAGGGTAACCATCTTTTTGTTTATAATCGCCTAAACTACCTCTATAAAATTGATAATATTTATGTCGCCAAAACATATACCATGATTGAGAAGTAACTAAAGGGAGATCTAAACAAATGCCAGGATCAAAATTATTGCGGGATTTAAATAATGTAATAAATTCACATTTATTACCCATTTCTTCATGGGCCTTTTTCCACATAGTTAATGTGTTAACAGTGTTTTCAGGAGAAATATAGAGTATTTTCATAATTATATATTTAAATAATCACATATAATATGTTTGTTATATAATTTGGTTCCAAACCCATATTAAGTTGTTAAAAATAAAAGCTGATACTGTTTATATTAGATTATTGTTCATTAATTGATTTAATAATATTGAAAGTAAATTTACAACTGGATCAAAATCAATGAAGCTATTAATCGTGCCTTCTTGGTACCCAACAAATATTCACCCTGAAAGTGGAACTTTTTTTAGGGATAGAGCTAAGATACTTCAGCGGCGTGGTTTTTCAATAACTATAGCAACACATATACTACATTCAACAAGAGACATATTAAAATTTAAACATAATGTTAATAATGCTTACCCTAAAGTTGATGATGGGGTTGTCATTTATAAAACTGAATCAATCAATCCATTTCCAAAAATGCCGAGAAAGACATTTAATAATTATAAAAAATTAATATTATCACTTGTTAAAAAAGTCATTAATAAATCTAAACCAGAATTTGTATTTATAAACTCTTCACTTTACGGGGGCGCTGCCTTAGCAAAATATTTACATGATGAAATGATCCCATTTATGGTTTCTGAACATTTAAAAGAATTTATTATTAAAGATCAATTTTCCTTATTTCAAAAAGAGTGTATTAATGAATGTTATAATTATTCTTCTAAAATAATTACTACTAGCAAAGTTTTAAAAAATAATATTATTAATAATTTTAATGTTGATAGCAAAAGGGTTTTATTGATCCCTAATCCTGCTGATACAGAATATTTTTTACCAAAAAGAAGTAAAGCAGGTGATACTTTTACTTTTATTTCTGTTGCACTCCTTCGTCCTGAAAAAAGATTAGATATATTAATTAAAGCGTTTGCGATTCTATCTAAACAGATTCCAAATATTGTTCTTACAATTATAGGCGACGGTCCTGAAAAAGATAAGCTAAAATTATTATCCCATAAGCTAGAGGTAAATAATCGTATAAATTTTATAGGATATCAAAAAAAAACAGCGGTGTCAGATATTCTCAGAGATCATGATGCGCTTGTCTTATCTAGTGATGTAGAAACTTTTGGTGTGGTTATCGTTGAAGCAATGAGTGTTGGGCTGCCAGTTATAGCAACAAAATGCGGGGGGCCCGAGTCAATTGTTGTAGCAAAAACCGGAATGTTAGTAGAGTCAAATAACAAAAATAAATTGTGTGCCGCTATGAAACATATGGTTGAGAACTATGATAATTATGATTCTAAGGCAATTAGGCAAATAGCAATAAAAACCTATGGTGATAAAGCTTACAAAGATAATATTATGAATGCTATAGATTCTATTCTTTCGGCCAAAGATTAAGAGTTTTTTTGATTATGCTTATTTCACTTTTATACAAAAATCCAGTTAACACTAAAGCCAGGGGATAGTATAAAGTTAAAAAATACTTATTTGTATAATCATGGCTACTTATTGAGTATAATATAAAGATAATCCCCATTGTAAAAATTATTCTAAATATACGACCCCATTCATATGATATAGGAAATAAACGAATATTAATTATGAACATTATTATGAACATTATTATAAAAGATATACAAGTTGCTATTGCAGCTCCTTGTCCTCCATATTTTGGAATCAAATAAATATTAAAAATAATATTGCTAATTGCCCCTATTGCCCTAGAAATAGTTATCCATAATGATTTTTCTTGATGAAAAACTCCTGGTAATTGCAATAAATATAATCCATAAAAAACATAGCCAAGAGATACCCAAGGGACTATTAACGCTGAAGTCCAATATTTTTCTCCGAATAGTGAAATACTTCCAAATTTCATCCTAACAATATTATCAACCCACAAAAGTAATATGACCCATATAAATCCTAATAGAGCAAATACATAAGAATTAATTCTAGCATACAAAGGCTTATATTTATCATCTTCTCCAATTTTTAAAAAGAATGGTTGCCATGCCATATTAAATCCCATAACAATTAACATCATTAACATTCCCAACTTATATCCTGAGCTATAAATACCCACCGTATAAAGATCCGTCATTTCTTTCAATATATACCTGTCGGCCAATTCCATCATCATTGCAAAAATACCTGACGGCAATAAAGGCAATCCAAATTTCATCATTTTTGTCCACGAAGAAATAGAAGCTTTTTTTAAATTGATGCGGCTATAAATAAATGGAATAGTTGAAATGAATAGGATAGTTGAAATGATAAAATTGCTTAGCAAAACACCATAAACACCCATTTTGAATTGTATAACAAATAAAATATTAAGGATTAATGAACCAATCACATTTGTCAAGCTAAATGCAATGTATGCAAACGGTTTTTCTTCAGCTCTAAATATCAATTGAGATATAGACCACATTACATCTAAAGCAATTATCCACCCCACTAATAGAATTAACCTATCATCATTAACGCCAAGCAATATTGGGGAAATAAACTTCCTTAAAAGTGTTACTATCAAACCAAAAGAAATAGAAGTAACAAAAAAAGAAATCCATGCTGAACTAAAATAAACAGTTTTTTCAATTAAATCAGACTGAACATATCTTTTCATGAGCGCCGCATCTAAGCCATAATGCATTACTACAGTCATGAAGCCCATTATGACGTAGGCTAAAGATATAATACCATATTCATCTGGTGTGAATACATTTGTATATAATGGAAGTAATAAAAAAGTGACAATTCTAGCTAAGACATGGCCTAAACCATATATTAGCGTGTTTTTTGATAAATTTATTATTTCCTTTTGCAAAATATTTAGAAATCAAGAACCAATGTATCTCTAAAAATTCCACTGGATCCAAAGTTTTCTTTAAACTTAGCTAACCCCATATTGGGCTCTTCGTTTACTGTAAATATTCCAAAATCAAGAACTTTAAAGTTATTTTTAATTGCATCTTTCAAGATTTCATAAAACAATAAATTGATTGGTCTATATTCTTGATAATTTTCATCGTGACTAATATAAAAAGCGAGAATAACATTGTTATTTGCAATAAAATTAATAACACCACCTATCATTTTATTATTTAAGAATGCGGCATGAAGTAAAATATTTTTGGGAAATAACTTTTTAAGTTTTAATAATTCATCAACACTATGTGTAGGTTTTACATTATGACGATTACTAAGATTCTTTTTCAGGATATTATAGAATGAATTGAAATCGTCACTATTATTAACAACTAAACCTGCGCGCTGTGCTTTACGTACAGCTTGTCTGTGAGAAGGTTTAAATTTATTTACATTTTTTTCTATAGAATCCTCTAGAAAAAGGATACTGCTAACTTCTCTTTTTATATATTTATACCCAGATCTGATCAGCGAATAATCAATATAGTTTGTTTTTCTTTTATTATAGATTATAGGTGGTAATGTTATTTTAACACTCGAAAATTTTTGTTTTTTCATATACATATTTAATTGATCTACTAATTGAAGGGCATCGCTAAAAGAAAGATCTTCTGGGATAACAAAAGAACCCATTGAGGCTCCTGGATGCGAAACTAATATTTTTTTATTTGGTTCTATTATTTCAACAGCAGGAAAAATGCTTAAAGGTTTATTATTTTTATAAAAAATTAGACTATGATCAATAAATCTATCTTTAGAATGATACGATAAAAATTTTCTTGTATGAAAAAGAGTCCCATTATTTGAATTGTGAACAATTTCTTCCCATTCATTTAAAAAGTTATTATTGTATCTATCAATAGTTATCATATAACTGAATTTAACGAATATGTATAGGTGATTTGTTCCAATTTTTTATCAGCTTTATTATTAATATTAGATAGCTATTAAATATAATATGGACAAATTAGGTTATTTATTAAATGTATAATTCAACCATTCAGAAAATAATTTCTCGTGAAATATTGGATTCACGAGGAAACCCTACCGTAGAAGTTGATGTTCACCTTGCGGATGGGGCTTTTGGTCGTGCTTCTGTACCATCTGGCGCTTCTACAGGAGAACATGAGGCTGTAGAACTACGGGATAATGATAAATCTCGTTATTTAGGAAAAGGTGTTAAAAAAGCTGTTGAGATCATTAATACAATTATTTCTGATGAAATAATTGACCTAGATGCGTTAAACCAAAAAAATGTTGATGACACAATGATTGCATTAGATGGGACTCCAAATAAATCATCTCTCGGAGCAAATTCTATACTTGGAGTGTCTATAGCAGTAGCAAAGGCCGCTTCAAATGCTAAAAATATACCTTTATATGAATATCTAAATAAAGATGGTATATATACAATGCCGATTCCGATGATGAATATTATCAATGGAGGAAGCCATGCAGATAATAATGTGGATTTTCAAGAATTTATGGTTTTCCCAGTTGGAGCAGAATCTTTTTCTAAAGCATTGCACATGGGAACTGTAATTTTCCATCAATTAAAAAAAGTTCTTAAGAGTAGGGGCCTAAATACAGCCGTTGGGGATGAAGGAGGATTTGCCCCTAATTTAAAATCTAACGAAGAAGCAATAGAAGTGATTTTGACCGCAGTTGATAAAGCTGGTTATTCAGCTGGAAAGGATATTTTTATAGCATTAGATGTTGCTGCAAGTGAAATTTTTGATAAAAATAAATATATAATAAAATCGGAAAATAAATCTTTATCATCCGATCAAATGATTTCATATTATAAAAATTTAATTGAAAAATACCCTATAATTTCTATTGAAGATGGTCTAGCTGAAGATGATTGGGGTGGTTGGAGTTTAATGAATTCAGAGCTGGGAAATAAAATTCAAATTGTAGGTGATGACTTAACAGTTACAAATTTAAATCGATTAAAAAAAGCAATAGATTTAAAATCGATGAACGCAATTTTAATTAAATTAAATCAAATTGGATCTGTAACAGAAACGCTAGAGGCTATAGATCTAGCTAGAAAAACTAATTTTGGGGCAATAATTTCCCATCGATCTGGTGAAACTGAAGATACAACTATAGCAGATTTAGCTGTTGCGTGTGGTGTTGGACAAATAAAAACAGGCAGTGTGTCACGCACTGATCGTGTCTGCAAATATAATCAGCTTCTTAGAATTGAAGAGAATTTATTAAATAAATCTCTTTATCCGGGATTAGAAGTTTTAGGTCATTATGAGAACCACTTATAGATCAAAAAAAAAGAGGTGGGTTAATTCAAACAAGTTTCAACAGCAGTTGATTCGTGTTATTCTTGTTTTTGGTTCTATAATACTACTTATCATCTTTTTCTTTGGAGATCATGGTTTATATCAATTATATCAATTGCGTTCAGAAAGAACAAAAATTCAATCAACAATATCTTCTTTAAGAGATAAAAAACAACTATTGGAAGAAGAAAAAACCAAGCTTAGTAATGATCCTAAATATATTGAACAGCTAGCAAGAGAAAAATTTAGAATGGCAAAAAAAGGAGAGAAAGTGTTTAAGGTAATTGAAAATGATTCAAAATAATATCAGTACCCCAAATTATAATATACTCTATCACCTCCAAGTTTTCCCATACATATCAATTCAATATTCTTTGGCTTAGATTTAAAATCATAAAATAATTCTGCAATTACATAGCCTCTTGGGGAAATTATTGCTAAATCCTGGTGCTTCCCTTTAAATGGGTTTAATTCTCCTTTATTATCTCCATTTCCAATAACTTTTAATAAAGCCATTGCAGAAAAATCTAATTCTTTAGAGTGACTAATATTAGCAACGCGCAATTTTATCTCTATTTGATTCCCATTCTTTTTAGATGAAATTAATTTATACTTTGCATTATCAGCTAACTGTGTTGAACCCGCATTGTGAGATACTCGATCTTCAAGAAGAGATTCAACAGGAATATAAAATTCTATTGTTGCCTTAATAAATTTACCAGACTTATCTTTTTTTAATTTTTTTATAGCGGCGCCTGGTAACATTTCTCCAATAATATTATCCTTGCTTTTATTGGGAGAAGTGTAAATATCTGTTTTTTTTATTACCTCTGTAGTTTGAGAAAATAGATTAATGGATAAAGTAAGTAATAGTAATAATTTTTTCATTTATGACTACTTAATTAGTCAATGTGTTTTGTTTAATAAATGCATCCATATATATTTCAACTCTACGATTTTTTGCTCTTGCCTTTCTAATATCAACAGAGTTTTTTCCCATCTCACTAACAGGTAATACAGGTCGGTGTTCTCCATAACCCATAGCAGAAAACTTACTTTCGGGGATTTTTGAAAAATCACTTAGTAGTTTAACAATATTTAATGCTCTTCCAGTAGAAAGGTCCCAGTTGCTCTGGAATGGAGCATTTTTTGGTAAAGGCAAGTCATCGGTGTGCCCTTCACATCTAATCTCTACATTAAGGAACCCTCCCCTTTTTTCAATTGCTGTTAATAAATTTGCAAACCTATCATCTTCATATACGTTTAATAATTTTGACACGCGAACGATTCCTCCAATTTGCCTTAATAAAGGATATACTACAGGCTGAACATCATCATCCATTGATTTAAATAATCGACCGCTAGCTAGAGTTATTTTTACACCTTTAGTAACGCGATCAACAGAAACATAAGAAGACTCAATATTTTCTTTTAATTCTATGTAGGTTTCATCTAAGAGCATATTTATTACTCTATCTATATGCTTTTCTGCATCATTAAGAATAACTAATAGTAAAATAAAAAAAGTTAAAAGTAAGGTAACTAAATCAGCATAAGTTACTGCCCAAGCTGTACTTTTTGCTTTAGCTTCTTCAGCGGATATTCCATATGATACAGTAGACATGAATTAATCATCCTGTCTAGATGACTGAGGAACAAAGGTCATTAATTTCTCTCTCATTAATATGGGATGCTCTTTGGAATGGATACTGATTATGCCTTCAACAACGATGCTTTTTAACATCATTTCTTCTTGCGATTTTCGCGTCAGTTTCCCACCAATGGGCAAAAAAACTAAATTAGATAAAAGGACACCATAAAAAGTGGTTATTAATGCCAAACCCATTCCCCCAAGTAGTTGTGCAAATTTTTGTGCAACATCAAAATCCATACTACTTACATCAGCAGAATTTCCACCAGAAAAATTGTTCATCATTACAATTAGCCCCATAACCGTTCCTAGCATGCCAAACGCTGGTGCATAGGAACCTAAATAGAAAAATATTTCCTGACCCATTCGGTGCCTTTTTTGAATATTGCTTAATTCTAAATTTAAATAATTTCTTAATCTTGAAGAATCGCGTTCATTGATTGCTAGCTCAATACCATTTCGTAGAAATGTGCTTTCAATATATTGTAAATCTGCCTCTAAAGATAAAACACCATTCTTTCTCGCTTTTTCTCCTTTTTCTACTATTTCTCCAATTATTCCTTGATAATCATGTTCTTCACTTGTAAAAGCATTTTTTAAAACAGAAAATAATCCAATTATATTTTTTAAGGGATAGTTAACCATAGCAGCTGCTAACGTTCCACCAAAAACTATAATAATTGAATTGATATTCATAAACCAACCCAAATCACCATCCTGTCTTAAGATTCCAAGAAAAATAATTCCAATTCCAGATAAGAGTCCTAGTATAGTGCCTAAATCCATTATTTTATGTCAATTCCTTAATATTTATAATTGTTTGCGGTGCTAAAGATGCAATTTAACTGCTTTGTAATATAAATAATCATTTTACATTTCATCTATATTTAATTAAACGACTTATTAAATACTTATCTTATTAAACAAAAAAATATTTTGTGGTTATAGGAATATCAGGCATTGGTAAATCTACAGTAAAAGCGTTTATGAATCTTTAAGATCAAGCCTGTCTTATCTTTTTCAATTAATCTTTCTCCCGATTATGATATAATTTTTGGCTTGATTTGTATAAAGTATCTTTTTCTTCTTTACTTAAAGATTCATACCCAACCTGATTTATTTTATCCAAAATATGATCTACATCTTGCTGTAGCTTGAGCTGTTTTTGTTCATTATTATTTTTAAATGTTAATCTAAGTTCTGTAAAATATTTTCGTATAGAAAATTTTATTTCCTTCCATCTCCAGAAATAACGTAAATAAATATAGCCTATTAAGACAGCTGACAGATGAGTAATATGGCTTATATCAGATGTGGAATTCATGGATAAGATAAATTCAGTAGCAACTAAAATCATTACTAAATACTTTACTTTTATTGGAAATAAAAAATAAATATACACTGTTCTATTAGGGAACATCATGCCAAAAGCTAATAAAATGCCATATACGGCCCCACTTGCTCCTGCTAAAACATAATTAGCATTGGCAACATTTAGAGCTAACCATACAAGCCCAGAGCCTATCCCTGTTAAAAAATAATACTGTAAAAATGATTTTCGACCCCAAATTGATTCTAACTCAGAGCCAAACATCCATAAAACAAACATATTAAAAAAAATATGTAAAAAGTCCTTATGGATAAAAAGATATGTAAAGGGCTGCCAAACTCTTGGCCATACATTTGTTGATGATAAACCAAATAAATCTACTACTGGATTAAAAAATGGTGTTACGGGGTCCTGAGAAATTATTTTAAATAAAAATATAATTATATTTGACCATATAATTACTTTTATGGCCTCAGTAAATAACTTTGGTCGAAACGCAAAATCTCCCTGTTCAGATTGAAACTGATAACGCATTTCTAATTATAATATTGTAACATAAAAAATTATTTTTATCCATTAAGCAGTAACTAAAGCTCTCAATACTCGAAGGGATTTTAACTCACTTAGACCATCAAAATGGTATTGTAAACAAGAATTTATATATTGACTGATGATTTTTCTATCATTCAATGATACCGTTAATTTTTCAATTGTTTTTATAAAATCATCTTCAATAATATTGCCGGAAAGTAAGGTTGACAAAATATGCTTACTGTTTGGTCCTGAATTAGGATCTGGCAAGCTTAACCCAGATAAATTTTTTATGGATAAGTCTGTTTTAAATCCTTGAAGATCTAATATTCTTAATTGGTAATACCAATAAATTAAATTTAACTGGGTCTTCTGTAAATCAATAATTTTAAGGACTCTAATTAATTCATCAAACAGCTCTTTATTAGGATCTTCATCAATTATGGTCTTTTCTGTTAGCTCCACTATCGCCATACCGTATGCAATACGTTTCAGATCTTTGTGAATATTTAAATATGTTGATGCAAAGCTTGCTTTGGTTACTAAATGCAAATCACGGCGTTTATTATGACTAAAAACTATATCTAAATGACTCATTGGTTCATAAAAAGCACTTTGAGGTGACTTTTTTCTTTTAGCGCCTCTAATAATAAAACTAATCTTGCCCATTTCTCTAGTAAAACACCGAGCAATAATACTTGTGTCGCTATAAGAGAATCGCCTTAATACAATTGCAGGCGAATGAATAATCATAATTAATACGCTTTTGCAAAAATTGCTTCGTGTAAAGCATTCTCCCCAGAATAAATACACGTAAGTCCTTTGGGGTCACTATTAAAAGGTATGCACCTAATGGTCGCTTTGGTTTCATTTTTTATTGCGGCTTCTGTCTCTTCCGTTCCATCCCATCCACAACGAACAAACCCTCCATTATTAGACACTATATTTTTGAACTCCTTGTAGCTTTGTACACTAGTAGTGTTTTTATCTCTGAAATCGGTTGCTTTACCTAAAATGTTTTTTTGTATATCCTCTAATAAATTAGCAATAGTTTTTGTTGCTTGATTCAATTTTACTGATTGCTTATTTATCATGTCTCTCCTTGCTAAAATCACCTCTTTATTTGAGATGTCTCTTAGGCCAACTTCCAGTCTTATTGGAACACCTTTAAGCTCCCATTCATTAAATTTAAACCCAGGCGTATTATTAGAGTCATCGACTTTTATACGGATTCCTTTTTCACTACATTGAGTTATAATATCATTAACATGATTCATGATAGTTGTTTTATCTTCGTTAGTTTTTGCAATAGGAATAACTATAACCTGAATTGGTGCAATTTTTGGAGGTAAAACTAATCCCTTATCATCTCCATGCGCCATCACAACTCCACCAACTAATCTGGTGCTTACGCCCCAACTTGTCGCATAAACAAGGTCCTCCTTATTTTGACGATTCTGAAAAGTAACTCCAAATGCTTTAGCAAAGTTTTGACCCAAATTGTGTGATGTTCCTGCTTGCAAAGCTCTCTTATCACCCATCATGGCTTCTATTGAATAGGTCTTTTCTGCACCAGCAAATTTTTCTGAATCAGTCTTTAATCCTGTTAAAACAGGAATGGCTAAATAATCCTCTGCTAGATTGCGATAGATTTCCAAAATTTTTAATGTTTCTTTTTCAGCTTCTTCATCTGTTTCATGTGCCGTATGCCCTTCCTGCCATAAAAATTCTGTTGTACGTAAAAACAATCTTGTCCTCATTTCCCAACGAACTACATTTGCCCATTGATTAATTAATAAAGGAAGATCTCGGTAAGACTGAATCCATTTTTTATACATTGACCAGATAACTGTTTCAGAAGTTGGGCGAACAATTACTTCTTCTTCTAATTTTGACTCAGGGTCTACTTCTACGCTTTGACCATCATCAGTAGTTCGTAACCTATGATGTGTAACTACAGCGCATTCTTTTGCAAAGCCCTCAACATGCTTGGCTTCACTTGCTAAAAATGATTTTGGTATGAATAATGGAAAATATGCATTCACATGACCGCTTTCTTTTAACATTTTATCTAGCGCTAGCTTTATATTTTCCCATAATTCATAACCATAGGGTCTGATAACCATTGTGCCTTTTACTGGTCCATAATCTGCTAAGCCGGATTTTATTATTACATCCGTATACCAAGTTGCATAATTTTCTTTCTGAGAAGTAATACCTTTAGACATTTTATTGATTTGTTAAATTTATCATATGGAAATTAGCGGACATCATTAGGCCATTCAATACAAAGATTAGTAATCATCCATTTTCTTAAAACAATAATAATACTATTTTCTCATATATATTCAATGAATAAGACATCTTTTGCAACTAGGCTTTATTATTTCTATTTTTTAATTATAATGGTTTCGTGTAATAATCCAGAGATAACTGTATTAAGTAATTGTGTTGTACCGAGCCACCCAGGAGCAAATTCAATTTCCTTTTCAAAAGGAAAAGTAATTGATGTAGGTAATAATTTATCTGGAGATCTAATTATAAATCTTAATGGCGGTTTTGTATATCCCGGGTTTTCGGATTCTCATATGCATCTTGTTGGCTATGGAAAATCCTTAGAAAAACTTGATCTTGTTGGAACAAAAAGTATTTCGGAAATCAAGAATATTGTTTCTAAATCTTATGATCAGTCAAATAAATGGATTGAAGGCAGAGGTTGGGATCAAAACGACTGGGAAAATATTATTTATCCAACAAAAGATGATTTGGATTTGGTCGCAAAAGATCAGCCTGTTTATCTTAGAAGAATTGATGGGCATGCAGCGTGGGTGAATTCAAAAGTTTTATCAATCTGTGGTATTAATGATAAAACTAAAGATCCTCAAGGCGGAAAAATTATTAGGGATCAGAATGGAATTCCCACAGGTATATTTATTGATAATGCTATTGATTTAATTGAAAAATTTCTCCCTGAAGACACCTATGTTGATAAAAAACGATATATTGAAAAAGCAATCAAAAGCTTAAATAAGTTTGGGTTAACAAGTATTCATGATGCTGGTACAGATATAGAAACAATAAAAATATTAAAGGAATTAATTCAACACAAGCAGCTTTCTATTCGTGTTAATGCTATGTTAAATAACGATGTAAATGATTATAATTTTCATATAAAAAATGGGCCAGAACGTATTAATGATTTTTTATTTATAAACAGTATAAAAATCTATTTTGATGGCGCTATGGGTTCTAGAGGAGCATATCTTTTGGAACCGTATTCTGATGATTTAGATAATGTTGGACTTACAATAACAACCGAAAATAATATTAGAAAAAAAGTTAAAATTTTTAATGATGCTGGGTTTCAAGTTGCTATTCATTGTATTGGTGATAAAGCAAATAGAATAGCTTTAGATATATTTGAAGAAATAGATAACAAATCATCAAGGAATCGCATAGAACATGCACAAATAATCCATGAAGATGATATCCAAAGGTTTGTTAAGCTGGGGGTTATCCCTTCCATGCAACCAACGCATTGTACTAGTGATATGTATTGGATTGATGAGAGGTTGGGCGCGGGTAGAATTCATCAAGCATATCCGTGGAATTCATTATTAAACACAGGTTCGATTATCCCAGGCGGCTCTGATGCTCCAGTTGAAATACCAGATCCCCTTTTAGGCATATATGCTTCAATTACAAGAAAAGATATTAATAATTGGCCTGAGGATGGTTGGCTGCCAGATGAGCGCATGACAATAGATCAAGCGATATTATCTATAACAGAATGGAGTGCATATAGCATGTTTGCTGAAAATTTTTATGGGAAAATAGATAAAGGGTATTTAGCAGATTTTACAGTATTAAATAATAATTTAAGCAGTATAGACCCGATAAACATTCCAAACGTAACAGTTTTATACACATTTGTAAATGGTGAGATAGCATACCAATATGATAAGTGATAAAAAAATTAAAAGTTTATCAAGGCTATCAATGAAAAAAGGGCGTGAATCTGAGGGGAAATTTTTAGTTGAAGGATTTAGGATTATACGATCCGCATTAAAAAATAATGCAAAAATTGATAATATTTATATTTCAAATATATTTAGATCTTCTGCAGAGTTCAAAACTCTTGATGGTCTAATTACAGAAAATATTAATATTGAATTTTTAGATGAAAAAATAATTAATAAAATTTGTCAAACAGTTCATCCTGCTGGAATAGTTGCAACTTGTTATTTACCAAATGATATCAAAATAAAAGAGCCCCTAATGGATAATTGGATTTACTTGGATAAGGTTTCAGACCCTGGAAATATAGGTACGCTATTACGAACTGCTGCATGGTTTGGGATTAATAATATTGCTTTATCTGCAAAATGCGCAGATCCTTTTAATCCTAAAATTGTACGAAGTGCTATGGGGGCACATTTTTTATTAAATATTTTTAGGGATGTCGATTTAGTGGAATTCAAAAACAATAAATATTGTATTATTGGCGCTGATCAAAATGGTTCCCCTGTCTATGGTTTTAATTTCGTTAATGAGAAATGGGTGTTGGTCATAGGAAATGAAGGTCATGGTATTTCAGAAAACTGTAAGGAGTATATTCAACATTTTTTATCTATTCCTTCTAAGGGGTCTGGAAATTCATTAAATGCAGCTGTTGCTGGTAGTGTTTTAATACATCACTTGGTTAATTATAAATAAACTGAACTTCTTTCGTTTAAAAGTCAATAACCGTAATTTTTATTAATGAAATTTCAAGAACAGGATAACCCTGGGTCTGAATTGACATATGAACCAAACAGTTTCAGTCAAACTAGCATTTGGAGTGGTCATTTTTTCTGTGCTCTCTTCGCTCGTAATAGCATCTGTTATTGCGGCAGCAGGAACCGTACAGCCTAACGAACATAGCCAAAATACATATAACTACATTGCTCTCTTTGTAGGACAGGGATTTATGATAATTCCTCTTCTGTTATTTTTAATTAGCAGAAAGGAGCCTATTATACACAGCTTGCGATTAAAGTTAATATCTGCGCCTATACTTATAAGTGCAATATGTATATCGATAGGGTTAATACCAATTGTAGATGAAATGGATCGGGTTTTATCATTTATTTTTGGAACAGAAGAAGAATTAGCTCAATTAACTGATATACTGATTATTGACTATTCGTTCATAGGGTTACTTCTATCTACTACAATTGTTGTATTGGCTCCACTAGGTGAGGAAATTTTATTTCGTGGATTTTTACAGAAAAAATTGGAGGAGTCCTGGCAAGATATTACTAGAGCTGTATTAGTAACAAGTTTGTTTTTTGCTTTTATACATATGAACCCCGTTTGGATAATACAGATTTATTTGTTAGGGGTGATTCTTGGATATCTAGCCTGGAAAACTGGATCAATTGTAACGAGCTTAGTTCTTCACAGTCTAAATAATGGTGCTGCATTAATATTAACAAATTATTCGGACTCAATTAATCCATATTATCTTTGGAATAATCATGTATCGCCTTTAATTCTTTTTTTAGCAATTTGCAGCTTATCATTTGGTTTCTATAATTTAAATAAATCAGCTTAGGTATAGTTATGCGTCAAAAAATGATCAGTAATGAAATTAATATTCTACGAGACACTTTTCGACGTTTAATAAGAAGAAAAGCAAATACAAACCTTGGTAAACTTATAGATAAAACTCACCCTGCTGATTTGGCTTTGCTTTTTAGATTTTTCAATGAAATAGAACAAGACAAACTATTTTCTATTATGCAACCTGGCGAGCATACTGGTGAATTCTTAGGGGAGTTAGATGAATCAATCATAAAGAGACTTGTAGAAAATGAAACTGCTGAGCATGCTGCTGAATTAATTCAATTCACAACTTCAAATGATAAAACATCTATTTTAAATATCCTTGATGAAGAGTCTTCACAAGCAATTTTAGATTTATTGAAAAGTGAAGAACAAGAAGAGCTTGAGGAGATCATGGGTTATCCTGATGATAGCGCTGGTTCATTAATGTATACAGATGTATTTACTCTTCATGAAAATACAATAGCAAAAGATGCTATTAATGCTCTTCAGGATCATGAGTCATCTGAAATGGTATTTTATTTATATGTTATTGATGATGATAATATTCTTGTTGGAATTATTTCTTTGCGAGATCTTGTTACAACACCTCAAAAAACAAGATTAAAAGATATGATGATTCGCTCCTTACAATCTGTACGCGCTGAAACAGATCAAGAAGAAGTGGCAAGAATTGTTTCTCAATATAATTATCTGGCAGTCCCGGTTGTTGATAAAGAAGGGCAACTACTAGGTATAGTCACTGTAGATGAAATTGTTGATGTCATTAGAGAAGAGGCAACTGAAGATTTCTTTCAGATGGCTGGGGCTGGTAAGGATAGAGAAATACTAATGAAATCATCGTGGGATAACGCTAGTAGTAGGTTTCCTTGGTTGTTTGCAAGTTGGGTTGGCGGTGTTTGTGCGGCTTCAGTAATTGGATTTTTTGATAATACAATAAAAGACACTCTTGCTCTTGCTGCATTTATCCCTGTGATCATTGGAATGGGTGGTAATATTGGTACGCAAACATCTACATTGGTTGTAAGGGGGCTTGCAACAGGTCGAGTTAATGTTGGAAATAATTTATCAATAATTTTAAAAGAAATTCGCGTCGGAATTATTCTTGGGATTTTATACGGGTTATTATTAGGATTATTTGCCATAATACAGTTTGTAGAAATCTCCCCATACCTTGGTTTAGTTGTTGGGCTAGGAATAGCAGGATCTATGCTTATAGCTACCGCCTTTGGGTCTTTAGTCCCTCTACTATTACAGCGGCTTGATGTTGACCCCGCTATTGCCACAGGCCCTTTTGTAACAACTAGCATTGATATTCTTGGAGTATCGCTATATTTAGGAATAGCAAATTTTTTTCTAACTGTTTAAAGTGATACTAACCTACTTTTTATGCGGTAGCTTATGTTTGTATTTCCTGTTTACAATATATTTCACTATAGGATTACATCGATTAAAGATATATAAAAGAAAAGATTATCTACCTACAATTTCAATTGTTGTTGCAGCTCGCAATGAAGAGGCTAACTTACAACTACTACTAAAAAATCTGGTTGAACAGGATTACCCAAAAGAAAAAATGGAGATAATGATTGTAAGCGATAGGTCCACAGATGGTAGTTGGCAAATAATTAATAATTTCTCCAACCTATATCCTTTTGTAAAAGGTATACAGTTAGATGAAGAACATGGAGATATGACTCCAAAAAAATATGCACTAACATGTGGAATAAATAATACAAGTGGTGAAATAATACTATCTACAGATGGGGACTGCATTGTCCCCAAAGGTTGGTCACGCAGCATGGTGAGTTTATTTGATGATAATACAGGAATTGTTGTAGGAAGATCCTCCATTGACATATCAAAAAAATCATTTTTTAATCAATATCAATCTCTTGATTTTCTTGGTATTATGGCTGCAAACGCTGGGGTTATTGGGTGGGAAAAAGGTTGGTCTGGATCAGGTCAGAATATAGCATATACAAGAAAGGCATTTGAAAAAATAGGGGGCTTCGTACCTGTAGCAAAAGCTGTTTCTGGCGATGATATGTATTTGGTACAATCAATATCAAAACATTATGATATTCATTTTAATATAGATCAAAAAAGTTTTGTTTATACAGCGCCTGCTCCAACAATTAAATCATTTATTAATCAACGAATACGATGGGCTTCTAACTCTCGGTCTTTATGGGAAACGAATCTTTTTTTTCTATTCTTTTTGATTATAGCCTTTATATCTAATAATATATTAATCATCGCATTGTGGAGCGAGGAGTTGCTTGAAATATTATTATTTTTATTTTTTATTAAAATTATTAGCGATGCTTTGGTCCTCTATACTGGGTCGATAAAATTAAATGTGTCGTTTAATAAAGTTCATTTTATTACTTGGAGTGTTATCCAACCTATCTATATACCATTAACAGGGATTTTGGGCCTGCTTGGTTGGTTTAAGTGGAAAGAATAAATAAATGTATTTGTACAAATTGAATCTATCTATTGTTCTTATCTGCACATTTGTATTTGCAGAGAACTATAATATATCTTTATGGTCAATTCCTGTAGCGCATGTTGAATTAATTAATAATGAAGGTGAAATTCATTTTAATACTAAATCTATCGGATTGATAAATTATATATGGCCACATAAAAACAGTTATTCAACATTTTATAATAAAGACAACTTTGGACTAAGAAAATATTCAAAAAACATTAAACAAGGTGATTTTACGCAAGACCTTACTTGGACCTATAATGATGACGACAGCACATTGGTGCTTAATGATACAAAAACCTCTATAACAGATTCAATACAAACAATATTTACATTGTTGGCGAGAGCTTCATTAGAATCAAAGGATTATTTAGATACAAAATGGTTTCGTGTTGATCATGAATCATGTGCATATAAAGGTAGATTCCTTTGGTCAGATACTGTTAGTGTCAGTGTATCAAATACAAAAATTTTATGTGATCATTATCGCTTAGATCTAATAAAAGTTGATCAAGAACAATGCGGTATTGAAAACTCTGATTATTTTATGGAGAACATTGTTGATTACAATAACGTTCGGCAAATTTGGGTGGAAAAGAATAATAATAAACGTATTATCAAAGCATCAGCAGAGGTATATGGTTTTCCTCTAGAGGCAATTATAGTCAATGAATGAAAAGAAAAGATTTTTTAAGCAGTACAGATTTCATCTTGTTCTTTGGTTGGTTATCGTAATAGGGATTATAGCCTCTTTACACTATGGGATAGATCAAAAAATAGTAGTTCTATCAACAGTAATACTAGGTGTGTTCACTCAAGTTTTTGCTGGGCTTGGGGCCTTAATTGCCATGGTCCCAATCATTGGTCCGTTTTTAGTCAAAATAGTTACTATTCCATTCTTCTGGCTAATCAATGCTCTTGGTCATGGTGTAAGCATTGTGGCAATTAAAAAAGGTTATTCAAAAGAATTAGTAAAGTCTCGTGTGTTAACAGTTGCAATACTTGTTGGAATAATAATAGGATATATAATGGGAAATCTGATTCCTTTAAATTAATAATTATGAATATCTTAATTATACAAGGTCCAAATCTTAATCTTATAGGCTTACAATCAGTTAAAGTTGGTGAGCAAGTAACCTTAGATAAGGTTAATCAAGGACTGCGAAAGCAAGCCAATAAAAGACCAGAAGAAATAACATTAAAGATTCTACAATCTCACAAGATTGAAAAAACAATGACATCAATACATCGTAATAGAAATTGGGCAGATGGAATTATAATAGCGCCAATGGCATGGGCTAGGTATGAATATTCATTAAAAGAATGTCTAAACGCAGTGTCTTTACCAACATATGAAGTATTCTTAACTCCTGAATATGAATTTGAAGGAAACAAAGACTCATCCATTATTAGTTCAGTTTGTATTGAATCCTTATGTGGGCACCCGCTATCTATATTTAATGATGCATTAGACTTGCTTGTTAATTACCTATCTGAATGATACCATTTAACAAATTATTATATTTATTAATTCTAATATTTTTTATTGGGTGTTCAACTGGTCCAACTGTTTCAACTCAATCAACAACAAATAAAATATCGATTTTAACTTTTTCTGAAGATAATCTATCTGCTACTATTACAATTCCAAAGGGCCCTAACTCTTTTGAACAAACCCTACATAGATTAATGGTACGAGATAATTCTATAGTTATTGATCAATATTTAGAAGGTATAGTTGAAAGTAGTATTGTATCTGAAATGAAAGATGCGATTATTAATTCTTTACCTGAAGGGGCCTTAGAGTTCCGTATAAAGAATTTTACATCTAATTACAATTCTAGTGTCATTAATCTTGAGCTCGATCGAAAGCAAATAGAGAATACTATTTTTGAAATATTAAAAAAGTATAATAAGTCAGATGCTGTTCCCATTCTTCCATTATTTTCTATTGCAAAAAATCCTCCAAAGCTTAAAGACCTAAATAATATAAAACTTCTAATGCCGTGCGCTGACACTAAAGTACCTGAACAACAACTGCTATTGCCAAATGCACCAAGAGCATATAGGAATGGAACGCATCGTGGTATTGATTTTTATGTGAACTGGGGTTCTTCGGTCAGATCAGTTGAAGATGGAGTGGTTATACGTGCAGAACATGGGTATAAAGAAATGGAAGCTGATTTTAGAATTAATATCTTAAATGACACAAAAATTCTTGGTAGAACTCCATCAGATATTTTTGAACATTTACTGCTAGGTCAAGCAGTCTATGTCGATCACGGGTTTAATCTTGTATCTGGATATCGTGCAATAACTATCTATGCACATTTATCTCATATTAATTCAAATATAAAAGTTGGTTCTGCTGTTGCAAGAGGCCAAGAAATTGGTAAATCTGGAAATTCTGGCACAGAAGATAGTACTCTTAAGAAAAAGACTGGTGCCCATCTACATTGGGAATTAATTTTACAAAATAAAGAGGGGGAATATTATCTGGGGCAAGGTGAAAAATATGATGTGCTTTACCCTTTTATGAAAAACTTATTTTCAGATATATAAATTAGTTTTTACTTAAAAATTCTTCACTCAATTCAACGTCATGATCTAATAGTAAACGGTTATATACATTTGATTCAATTAATTCTGGTGAATTGTCTAATTCAGATTTTATATAAGCTTCCTTCAGCATCTCTGCTTCGATGTAACGTACCTTTTGATAAAGGGCATGCTTATCTATATCATTATTTTCTAGAACCCATTGTACAGATAAATGACGGTTTAATATATCTGTAAGATTTTTTAATAGTGCAATTGGAGCATGTATACTTGCAGAATTTATTTGTCCGTGTTGGTTCGCTTTTTGAATAAACCAAGCCAATGAACGCTCTTCATTATTACATGATCCTATGGGTTTATTATAAACAACTGTAGATAAATCGTTAAATATCATTTTCTTATGATTGCTTATCAATTCTAATTGATTATACAGATCTATAACCGCTACAGTATCAATAGTACATTTATGTTTCTTTCGCAAATCACTTGCAAAATCTTCCATCTTATCACCAAAAACGCCATATTTACCATTCAGAATAGCTTGATTTACTTCATCCATAGTAAATGAATTTTTTGACTGTTTAGTCTCCCCCAATTGTACTATGTGATATCCGTAATCTGTTTCTATTGGACCAATAATTGTATCTTCGGAGGCATTCCATATCGCATCACAATAATTTATTGGATATGATCCATATGGCAAAAACCCAACAACTCCATTCTTTATTTTTAATGTAGGTAATGAACTATAGATAGAAACTGCTTCATTAAACGTGATGTTCTTTGATTGCAGGCGGTTAATAATAATTTGAGATAGTTTTCTTGCTTCCAAGGGTGATCGTTCTTCTACATGCCCAAATGAAAATTTATGAAATACAACTATCTCGCTTACAAATCGTTCTATTTTTAATGATTCCATAATTTTATTTGTTACATCAACTTCTAATAATTTTGGTTGAATAATTTGTCTAGCTAATAGGTCTATACATAATTGATTCTTTTTCATCTCTAGTAAGTTTATTTCATTGGTTGGTAAAACAATGTTATTTTTTCTAGCTTCCTTCTCCGCAAGATAAATATATACAAAATCCATGACCTTTTCCCTGCGGATTGAATATTTTAGCTTAAAAAATTCGTTTCTATTGATAGTAGAAAAGAATTCATTGGACCGTAATGGATACCCATCAACAACAGCAACAACTGGAGGTAGGTTCTTATCCAGACAGGATAAGAATAATAAGAATAAAAGTGGTGTTACTATTCTATAAATATGATTCATAATTCTGATTAACTATTTTAAAAGAAGGAAATTGATAAACAGATCATCTATAAATAAAAAGGGCAGCAATAATAGCTGCCCTTTTTATAAACTCCATTATAAAATGGATGTTACTTCAATAGCATCATCTTTCCTGTTAAAGCTTGATTATTAGCTTCAACACGATAGATATATACACCTGATGCAACTGCTACACCAGCATTATCAACACCATTCCAACGAACTTCATGAGTCCCTGGAGTGATATCACCAGCAAACAATGTAGCAATCTCTTCACCAAGAAGTGAATATACTGTTACATTTACATCACTGTTAAAATCAATGCTGTAAGCAATGCTTGTGCTTGGGTTAAAAGGATTTGGATAGTTGCCTTTTAGTTCAAACCTATTAGGCATAGCAATCTCATTATCCGTATTAACAGCAGCACCTAAGCCCTCATATGCTAACGCTAAAGGACTAACGTTTCTACCTGAATAGGAGTGTGCTCCTACCCAAACATAACCAGCGTCGTGAGGCGTAGCGCTTTGCGTATTTAGCGCAATAGGATCAAAAGTTAAGAAAGCACTTCTTCCGCCATTACCTGCTTGACCTGAGATCATAACATTATACTCAGATGCATCTGCAGCTGGCGCGCCTGTTGAATCCAATATGCCACCAAGACCCGTCATGTTAACGGTATGACTAGATAATGCATCAACACCATCAAGCCAGTTGCTACCGCCAGTTTCATAATCTGGATCATAGTTCAAATGAACCATCATAGCAGTACCTAATGTATCCAAGCTTGAATCAGCATTAGC
>CAYTYA010000003.1:7822-14181 GCA_964442015.1 uncultured bacterium | reverse complement strand
AGTCATTCCACCATAACTAGCATCCCATATATCAAAGCCCGTTGCACTCAATGACGCCCAATAAAAATAGAGCTGCGCTGAATATGCAAGACTTCCATATAACCTATCCTGATTATTAAAAATCAGATCATTACCTGCTGTAGCGGTAAAAATAAAATAGGATGCATTAGCTGTAGATGATTCATTCGCATTATTATCATATGCTGTTAATCCATAATACACTGTTGTTCCAGCTGCTTGTCCTGGTAAAGAACCAGTCCAAGTGCCATCTTCACTTGTTCCATCTGAAAGTGTTAATGAAACAGAGTTTACAGTAGCTGTTAATGAATCAAGCTGATAACTTAATGTTACAGCAGATACACCAGCAGCTTCACCACTAGGATTATCATCAGTTACATGAACTGAAATTTCACGATCTTCCTGTGATAAAGTTGTTGGAAGCGCAGAAACGCTTTGAAAAACCGGTCCACGATCACCTGTTAATTCAACAGCAAGCTGTGTATGTATCATCCAATGACGAATGTGCCATCCACCATTTCCTGATGTTCCACCACATCCAGCATAGAATTTAGCGAAAACCCATGGATCTACAAGACCATCGGCAGCTTCATAATAGAAACCGGTTGGCTCATCAGCTGTACCATCGCCTGCTCCAGTAAATGCAAACAGGATTCCAACCCAATCACCAGCTGAAACTGTTGGTTCATCACCAAAATCAGCTGTTGCAAACCAGTTATCTGCACCAGCAGGGTTTGCATCAGGGGTTAAAACCGCTGCTGAAAAACCATTTGGCCAAATTAGGCCTTGTTGTGGTACCCCAGCAGGACCTGTATTAAGCTCAGATCCTAACGGATCCGTTGCTCCAGCAACCACAGCACCTTCATCTTGACAAACTGATGCAGTACCACCAACTGTATAATCTGTTCCTGATATTGTCATATGTCCATTTGCATCCATGTCATAACCACCGATCCAACCAGCACCATCAACAGCGCTCATTGGATATGTAGCACCATCAGAAGTCGTTGGATACGTTACGGCGTGCAAAGATATCATCATTTGCTGATCGCCAGTTCCCCATTCATATACAGGGAGATTCACACCTTTAATAATACCATCGGCAGGCATTTGATACATAACCAACATACCATCACCAGGGCTTTGAATAAACTGCCCATTCCAGCCGCCATCTGCAGGAACATATTGTAATGTATCTGCAGTTCCGCGACCAACCCCATAATAGGATTGTGCAGACATAGCATTATTTTCAGTGAGAACAGCATCGTAGTCGACATCTGACCCGATAACATGTAGACCTGTTCCTACTCCTTCGATTTCACGAAAGATTTTTGTAGGACCATTTGACTGATGAACTTCTGTTTTATACGCAGGAAGGTCATTAGCAGCCAAAGGCCACATGAAAACGAGCATCATGCCAACTGATATTAACTTGTTACTCATATTAACTCCTTACTTTTCTCTTTCTTGCAAGAAAGACTACAACGGGTAAAAACATATAGCCGTTGTGTCTTTACGTTTTTTCGAAACTTTTAGAAGGCAACCGTTAACGTAAGCCAACTAACTCCATCGAAAAATTTTGCTGTACGGTAGGCATAGTCTACCGTAAGTCCTAAACCTGTTAATTTTGATAAATCCAATCCAACTCCAAAAGTTGGCCCCCAAATAAATTCTTCGGTGTTTGATTCAAAGCCTTCAGCATCATCAGCATCATCAGAGGTATTTTCAATACCATCCGCACCATATGGCTCGGGATCATAACCCATATTTAATCCACCCCTTATTGATAGCATTTCTGCAAAGAGAAATTCTGCTCCAAAACGATACTCATCAAAAGAAAAATTATTGTTTAAAAATGATGCGGCAACAACTCCAGATGCTGGCCCTAGTGTTACATTATAGGACACGCCAAGCTCCAATGTCGTTGGAAGTTCAAATTCCTGTAGATGTATTCTCCGCGGCTCCGTGTTTGTTCCTGGTTCCGTATCATCCGGGGTATGGAATTCCTCTAAATCTGGTCCATTAAAAAGCATATTCAACCCTAAGTTTCTCATTGATGCCCCTAAACTAAAACCAGTTTCTGATTTATATTGAACGCCAGCATCTAAAGCAAAACCTCGAGCGCTTTCTCTCATGATTGATTCACTAATAAGCTTCATCGTTGTACCAAAAAATATTCGGTCTGTCATTTTTCTTGAATACAGAAAACCAAATGTTAAATAACTTGGGGAATACATCTCTCCTGTCCCATCTGGCAGTATTGCCGTTGTTACAGGAATATCACCAAAATCTAGAGATTTTAATGAAACACCAAATACATTATTTCCACCAAATTTGTACGCGATTGCTGCTGAAGTAACACCAATATCTGCTATCCAGCTTGAATAAGAAGATAGTGCTTGACCACTTTTATTCATACCAGCCAAACCAGCCATATTCCACTCAACAGCTTCTAAGCCAGATATGCCCGCAACATATGCCCCAGCCATAGCTGTACCACGGGATCCCGTAGGTATTAAAAGCTCTTGCGCCCCTGCAGTACCTCTTCTCTTTTTACTACCTGCTTCAACAATATTTACTACAAAACTAAGCAGCAAGGTAATCGCTAAAACAATCTGTATATTTTTTTGTCTTATCATTTTTATCTCCAACAAGATTAATAAACATCAAGCCGTTCTTCAGGCATGAATACGGCTAATTTCATAACTTTTTCTCCAATTGAGTTGCCATTTGCGTCTTCAATAGAAAGATGGGCAACATACATTCCGCTAGCAACAGGAATATTGAATGAATTTCTTAAATCCCATTGAAGCCGTCTATCAGCACTATTTTCAGAGTTTATCGACTTTTCTATGACTCTAATTTGATCACCAGAAATAGTAAATATCCGAATTGTTGTTTTACCAACACCAAGATTAGTAAAGTATACAAATCGATTTAACTGATCGCGTTCTTCAGGGTTCTGTCCAAAATACGGGTTAGGAAACACGTTAACTGATTCAACTTGTGACTCCAACGCATCCCCGCTAGTTGCTGAAGCACCCACAGCATCTATAGTGTATGTATCAACTCCAGGAAATAGTGGATTTACAAATTCAACAAGGAATATATTCCCAGATTCAAATGAGGTTGAGCTCTTATCAAACTTTATCATCCAGCCCATATTGGTGTTGGAATAATAATCGGACATCCCAAGCCCATCGTAGTTTTCATAAATTGGTATAACAAAAAAGTTTTTATTGAATTTGTAACTGCCAGGATTATCTGCATCTGCTTCGTGAACAGGCTTTGAACCAGCCGCCATATATATCGCAGCATTAAGTTGTCTATCTTCTTCAACTGACCATACTTCAAAAGGAAGTAGAATTGTATCGATAACACTTACACTTGCATTAAAATAGGTGGCTACAGAACCGCCATCAGTAAATCTAAATTCAATGTCTAGCTGTAAAGATTCTCCTCCTGGACGCCCAGCTGGTTGTGGATCCAATGGTGTGTTTTCCACAAAGCCTGCCCATGTTCCATCGCCCGCAGGAGAAATACCCCCATAGACAATAGATGTTGAATCATTATCGTCCTCAGTTGTATATGCACTTAATGCAGAAGTAGGTGGATCAAACGTTGCGTCTCTTGCGCTAACAATAAATCCATCTGTAATGCTGTTTGAAATAGAATATAGTGGGGCCTTATCAAAGGCTAAAGAAGAATAATAATCTTCAGAAGCTGGAAACAACATATCTGCCCCCAACACGTCACCTGCAGCGTTTTTGAGAAACCAAAATGTACTAGAGTCAACCACATCAAAAGACACCGTGTAAGATTCCCCTGTTAATAAATATGGATCTACAACTATCGCATCAAATAACGCATCTGAACTTCCTGTGTGTGCTACTGGTAAGGTATCATTAGCTGTATTTGCTAATGATGCCCCTACTCCAGGGATACCAGGAACAGCAATAATTGCATTAATCGGACTTTCAATAACGCGTTTTGCAGCAGTAGGATCATACGCATAAGCTGTGACGGCAAAATAATACTTTCTATTATTGATTAAATCGCGACTTCCTAACTTATCATATGTGACTTCCATAAAATGTCTTAGACCCGAATCAGATCCAAATTGAGAAGGCAGTTCTAATAGCTCTCCAGTGTTTTCATCTAACTCAAGATCAAGAATTATTTTTGTACCATCTACTATGTCATAGGTGGCGATTCGCTCCCATGGACCATTTAGAGATGCCCCTTGGTATACATTGTACCCTTGAAACCCATAAGCTCCGCATTCATAACCTTCAATTACATCTGTTCCTTCTTCAAAAGAAAGCATAACCTTACGATCAAGCTGTGCAACCTCAACAGATGGAGAAGGAGGTGAACACACATTAAAATTTGCATCAAATGCTCCCTGAGCAAAATTATCAAAATATAACATCTTCGTAATTGACTTCGCCCAATTGGAGCCTGCAGCCATAATTAATGCACCCACTACCTCTTGTGTGTCCCCAGGTGCAAAATAAAATGGACCTGATGTCATCAAATATCTTCTATCTCCGGGCACATCATCAATCCAGCCTGATCCTGTAGTAGGATCGCCATCATGAACAAACACAGACTCTTCACCTGTTATTGGGTTTATAAATGGCTCTCCACTGGTTCCAACGAGTCCATTCATATAATTATAAGTTTCAATTGCGTTATCTGGGTCAACATAAATAGGGTCACCATTGATGTATTTAACAAATGAAGTCATGCCCAATTTTTTCATGTCATGAAAAGTTCTTAAATGATACCCATTTTCTTTTGACCAAGTAAAAATTGTTGCTGAATCACCTAAAGACTCTACCAAAGGTCCTTGGAAAAAATCTGCGCCAGCCGCTGGAGCCTCTACTCCATATGTATTATCACCATCTGCATCATTGTATGTATAACCAACGCTCGAAGCTATATCACAACCAACGAGATCATCTGTAGCGTCACCCACGTCGTCATCATGCCACATAGATACGTAAACACTATCTAATTCATCTGACCCTTTATTGATCAACACCCAACGAACAAAAAGAATATTCCCCATTGGTCCTGCTTGATCAAATCCAAAAACAGAAGTTTGTACATCAACATTCATAGGGCTTGTTCCCCAAAGGGGAGTGTGTGTTGCAGCATTTCCATCATTCATAACGTACCAATGAAACACATCACCTAAAATATCTGGATAGTCTCCATCTGCAGGACTATACACTCCATCTCCATTAGCATCTTGCCATGGAGCGCCATCATGAACAGGCCAGTTCAAAAAATCATCGGTCGGTAATGATTTAGAAACAAGCTCGGTAAAGGCACTTGAGCCTTCAACTGCAGTTATTGGAAGCTCCAAAGACATTGCCTGAAAAGTAGCCCAATCATTTTCTAAAAATGCCGCTACCTCTTTCTTATGAATCTGATATATATGACCAGAATTCGCATCTGATGAACCAATTGATCCTGGAACAAACTCTACTGTGTACTCTGCTGCTGCTGTACGGATCTCATCAACCCAATCTGCACCAGGGGCCTTACTGCGACCACTAGCAAGCCATATGCCAGATTGAAAAACAGCAAGTTTTCCGCTCCCTTTTGGCCATTCTAATCCAGAGTTTCCGCTTATATGATAACTAACTACATCTCCATGATTTCCATGAATCGTGCTTATTTGGTTTCCATCCCAAACCACATGTTCCACTGCGGAAGCCGCCATTGATCTTGCCTGATGATCATGAGAAGAAGTGTGAATTTCTCTTCCCGTAGGTTCTGCAGACCATAACACAGCTACTGCTATTATTGCGATAAGTAATTGTTGATAATATTTCATTATTAAAATCTCTCCTTTATTTGGAATTATCTATCCTAATTTTTTCTTAGAAATCAACCCGCACACCAACTTGAACCTGGCGGGCGCTTGCATAATTGGTTGGATAGGCAATGCGAGAACTATAAAGCTGTTCACCAAACGCTCCACTGCCTATAGAATAATCATTCAGCCAATTTTGCCCAGCTTGTGTGGTAAGATACCCATCATTATCAGGTAATCCAGAATAATTATATACATCTGTTACCATTTGATTATTAAATACATTATTAATCACACAGAACACCCCAACCGCAACATTGTTTACCATCAATGTTTTATCTAAACGTAAATCGGCATTAAACGTGGCTGGCATCACGCCAGAGTTAAGAGCTGCAATCGGCTGATCTGATAACTGTCCGCCAAACACTGCTGTTCTTGGTTTTGAAGGTGTATACTTCATGCCGCTTCCATATCTAAACAGCATGTTTGCACCAAATAATTTCAGAAGACCTTT
>CAYTYA010000003.1:3526-7722 GCA_964442015.1 uncultured bacterium | reverse complement strand
TGCCGCTTCCATATCTAAACAGCATGTTTGCACCAAATAATTTCAGAAGACCTTTGTTCCCAGTTCTATAATCAAGAATCAAGCTAGCTGTATGGCGTTGATCAAAGCTCAACGGAGATGTAAACGTTGGATCATTTCCACCCAACCAAGCAATACGATACCCAGTATCTGCATTTGAACCTGTTCCTCCAGCATAACTTAAGGTATAGTTTGCATCAACCTTCACGCTGCCTAAGCGGCGAGTACGTAAAGAAAACGCCATCCCTTTATTAGTGGAAAAGTCTCCATTGCTATACAGCGCATACCCTGTTGGGGAAGCAGCTATATTTCTTATCTGAATGAAATCTTTTTTCTCTGTATAGAACATAGTCACATCAATACTAATATCATTGGTTACCAATTGTTTAAACCCAATTTCATATTCCGTGGTTTTTGTCGGTTGGAGCTCTGGGTTATTGGAGCGCGTATAGTTCCCCTGCTGAATATTGGATAAAAAACGATTCCAACTAATATACAGGTTGTCCCAGCGCGCTGGTTGTAAATATTTTCCATATGTCGCATGAAACGCTGTGCGATCCGTAATAGGAAACCCAATCCCAATTCGCGGGCTAATTTGTTTGGAAGGGCTTACAGCAACCTGATGAGGAAGTCCTTTTGAATCGTCAGCTGTTGCGATAGCAGAAGTATACTCTCGTGGATCTGCAACGCCATCATTATTCACATCATTATAATAAACTGTTCCTGCCAAGTATCCATCGCTATTAATCACAATATTACTATTCCCGCCTGTCAACGGATTAAAAACTTTATTTGCAGGATCAATATAATCATATCGAATACCAACATTTAAAATAAGATCATCTGTTTCAAACTTATCTTGAAAATACCCGGCCATGATAATTGGTGTGCGAGCTTTATTAATATCTTGCATCAATGATGAGCTCTCTGGTCCGCCAGTTATATCATATCCTACATTGTCTGCATATGCGGCTTTATATGCCTGGAAAAGATAGTCATTCCAATATCCAGAATAATCTGTACCATCATATGTGTCGGAAGGATCTTGTTTAAAATCAGGAGTTCCATCTGCGCCAGCAACTAGCGCGCCTGCTCCATTATTATAATCAGGATCCCATTCCCATTGATCGCTTGTTTCAGAATACGGTTTATTAAAATGAAAATATCTTGCGACTCTACCGCCGGACACCGAATAACTTCTTATTGTACCTTTTTCATATGCTCCACCCATTTTAAGCTCATGCTTACCATACTGCCATAAGAGATTTGCCTTTATTTCATCGCGTAGTTTTTCCGCTTTGTAAATGCCGCTATATCCACTATTCACACCAGCAACTGAATAATTTGCTAGTTCCACCTTGGTAACTGGAGAAAGGTTGACTCCTCTATATAGAGGGTTAACCCATGTTGTGTCATAATTAATTCGATCAAAAGTTAGACTTTCATCGCTATAATCCCAGTAATCTCTTGTCACTTCATTTCCTGATCCATCTATATATACCCATTCAGGCGTTCCGCTAAGATCGAAATATTTTCCACCTTGGATATATGGAACCTCTTCTGAAGACAAAGTGCCGTCTTCATACACAAACTTACCATATCCGTCTTTCGTAACGGGATCATATGAATTGTCTTTAATGGAACCACGACTATACTGGATATTAAAAAACATTTTATCTACACCGGGAATATTACCTGAAAGTCGAGTGTAGAAAGTAGACATCTCGCTTTCTGACTGGCTATATCTGTGCTTTAAGCTTCCGGTTGTTTGCGCACCATCCATTGTGCTTGCATCATTATAATAAGCAAATAACGATCTAGAATGCGAATAGTTTGAGCTATGAGAATCAAATAACGCTCCACCAAACTTTAATCTCCAAGCAAAAGGAGTTAACGCTTCTAGGTCAACTAATAAATTCCAGTTTGCGTTTAAGCGCTTATACCAATTATCGGCTCTAGGGCCATATACAAATTTTATATCATCATCACCTAAAAGAAGATAGTTTGGTGCCGTATAAGATCCGTTCCCATCTGAATCTGTATATGACTCACCAGCATCCCAAATAGTGTTTCCATTATCATCAACAAACGCTTCACCATTATTGGGTTGCCCGTTTGCAGTGTTAAGCTTGCTTTTATCTATTAAAGGAAACGAACCACCTGCAGGGCTATCATCTTCATTGATAGTTTCTACTGCACCGTAAAACTTAATAAAATCCATTATAGGAAGTGGGCCGCCTACACCAAACGATGCTAGTTGATAACCATATGAATATAGCTTATGTCTATCTTCACTAGGGGCGCTTGCGCCTATATCTGAAATCAATTCGCTTGTTACAGATAGCTTATTGCCGCCTGTTTTTGTTGTTGTATTTACAATACCTGAGCCAGCGCTACCATATTCTGCTCCAAAACCGCCTGCCTGAACTGATACTTCTTCAATACTAATATTTGGGATTGATCCTCTTTTGGTTAAAGAGTATGGGTCTACCGTACTAACGCCATCTGTATAGTAAGCGACTTCTTCGGTTCTTCCACCGCGAATATGAAGAGCGCCTTCATCGTCAACTACACTAGTTTGCAATGCAACTACGTTGGTAACGCCACGAATTGGTAGGTTCTTTATATCTTCGGAGCGGACAACGCGAACTTCATTTGTTGCATTAACTTCAATTAGAGGTTTTTCAGCAGTTACTGATACGGCTTCACCTTCAATAACTTCTGGCTCCATATCAACGGCGCCCATGTTCGTTGTTAAATCAACCGTTGAGCGCACATTAGAAATATTTAAGGACGTATAACCTATAAATGAGAACTGAACATTATAAAGACCTGGGGGAACCTCCATTACATAGAATTCTCCATTGGCATCTGTTGCTGCTCCCATAGATGTCCCTTCTAAAAGAACATTTACCCCTGGTAGTGGGTTGCCCGTTTCTTTATCGAGCACTTTTCCTGTGATTTTCCCAGTTTGACCTGCAGTTAAAACCATAGAAAATATTGTCATGATTCCAAGTATTTTTAAGAAACGTTTATACATATCTTATGTCTCCGAATTAATTAAATAATTGTTAAATCTCTCTATAAAATTAGACTTTTACTGTCTACTATTCAAACAGTAATGGTAATATTAGCAGGTTTTAAACAATCTGTCAAGTATTTATCAATATTATATAAATTAATTAAAATAGCTTAATAATTAAAAAATAGAGTAAAAATCACCACTTAATAGCATCCAAACTGCCATTAAAATCATAATAAAATTTTCTATAAATGTAGCCTTCGTCATGGGAAGCTTCAATGCTGTCCCCAGGCATGCGCATTGAATACTTGCTTTATCCATTAATGATCGGGTGACGCCTATAGTAGTAATGCCAAGTATTATTATTGTGGCAATAAGAGAAATCAATAGCTGATATCTCAAAAGAAAAGATAGCCCCAATAATGTTTCAATAATTGGATATATCCATCCATACAACGGTAGTATCTTTGCAATAGGATCATACATGGAAAAAGAAGATGGAAAATTCTTATAATCCAAAAATTTGAAAAAGCTGAAAACGATATAAAAAAGACCCATGAAATCATACATGAAATCACCTAAATGAAAATGTGCCCTATTCATAATAAGCGAGAATACAGTGATGTAAAAGAATATTAAGAATAATGGAAATAGCTCTCGCGCTAGAGAAGTTGAATCTTTTTTTTGTTTTTCAACTTTTTGCTGTTGCTCTTCAACAACCAAGGGTTCGTATCCCGTATCTTTTATAGCTTTAATTAACATATCTGTCGGCACTTCTCCTGTAATAGTCGCATGTTTTGATGAAAGATCAACGGCAACCGTTAAAACGCCATCTACGGCTGACAGGGCCTGTTCAACCTTGGTAACACACGCAGCGCAATGCATTCCACTTATCTGTATTAGTATAGTATTATTAATAGTTTAATCCTTTAAGCATAGATAGCGCCTGATGATTATTAGGCTCTAATGAAATTAACTTATATAAAAAGGCTTTTGCTTCTTCTTTTTTTCCTCGCTCCAAGCTAACTGTTGCTAAGGTTCCATATGATGCGCTAAAGGCTGGATCATTGGCAATGACTCTTTTGCTATAATTTTCTGCCGTATCAAAATCTTTTTCAATTATAGCAATATTTGCCATATTATGCATAGCAAATAA
>CAYTYA010000003.1:0-3426 GCA_964442015.1 uncultured bacterium | reverse complement strand
TATCAAAATCTTTTTCAATTATAGCAATATTTGCCATATTATGCATAGCAAATAAATGATCCGGGTTATATTGTATTGCTTTCAAAAAATTAATGGTCGCAGATTCTAAGTCACTATTTTTATAAAGCTCCAGCTCGCCTATCTTATTATAAGCGCTCGCAAAATAAGGGTCAATCTTTACAGCTCTGTTATATGCTCGTTGCGCCTCTTTAATATTTTCATTTAATAATAATGCGTCTGCGTATTCTTTCCAAACCTTGGCATTATCTATATTTAAATTAATTGCTCTTAATAAATATGAGAGTGATTGTTGTAAATCGCTATCAAGGTATAATCTCCCTAGTTGATACATAGACCACATGTGGCTGGGGTCTAATTTTGCTACTTTTTTATACAAAACAATTGACTTCTTACTCTTTCCTTGTAGATGGTATGCTCTTCCAAGATTATAATTACCTTCGATATGATTCGGTATACGCTCTAATCCTTTATTCAATAATAAAATTGCTTTGTTAAGATACGATGGATCACTATGTCGATTTTCATAAAAATTGACATAAGCAATCCCTTTTCGAATATTACTTGCGTCATCTTTTTCATCAAAAAAATCAATTAGATTTACTGTTTTTTCTCTTTTGCGCAACATCCTATTTTCATTACCATTCAGCCTTTTAATGTTCTTTCGTATCCAATGATCTGTAAAATTTACATGCAATATATCTTCAGTGGCTCCTTGCTTCATGTGGCAACGAACGCAATCCCCCTTTATAGTATGACTTTCGATCTTGCTTAATCTTTGGGGTTGGTGACAGCTTACACATTGATTGTTAAAATAATCTCGCTTCCTATCCTGTACAGGTTCGTGCGGATTATGACAAGTAGTGCATGTCATTCCTCCCTTGCTTTCTACAAAACATGCGCTTAGACTAAGTCGACCACCATGGCTTGCTATTCGAAAATCCCCTTTAGGAAGCTGATCTTCAATAAACACTGTTTTCACTGTTCTTAATTGCATACCAGGTCGAAAATCAACACTATTTTTCCCTGATTTAAACACGCTGATTTCGCCTTGTAAATGACACTGTCGGCAAACATCCATCTGTAAATCTGCAGATAAATGAGCTGGATTTACAATTGTTCTATCAATATCATTTTCATTTATCGCTTTGGTTGAGCTTTTATGCTTCTCTACATGTAGCTGCCCTGGCCCGTGGCATCTCTCACAGCTAATTCCCTCAGCAATTATATCTGTAAAACGATTGACTGAAAACTTTTCAAAAGAATTATATCCATTATGACAATGCATGCATTCCTCAACAATCGGTCGGTTAAAACGCATATTTATGTCTTCATATCCTGGGCTTAAGTCCCATATGGCTTTTTCACTATACCATGTTACAGGCATTTCATTAATATAGCCATTTACATGGGTTAAATATGTTCTATTATTATTTCCTGAGCCTATAATAAAATCAACCTTGCGCTTTAGCTCGTGGATACGAACACCTTTTTCATTTTCACGAAATTCTACTTGAAAATAGTCTTCTCCATCTTTAATCACTTCATAGTGTAGATTGGTTTTATTGTCAAAAATATGATTGCCTGAAGTAAAATTTTCTATCTGCGGTTGGCTGTTTGGTTTATAAAAAGATCGCCCCATACCTGTTCTCAAATAAGAGTTATATATATCTTGATGGCAGTATGAACACTCCTCATTGCCTACATACGATACATGCGATGATAAGTTATAATATTCGAGTTTTTCTCGATTAAACAGTATGTAGTACAAAAAAAGGGGGGCAAAAACTAATACAATGACTGCCGTATAAATTCGGCTATTCATTTTAAGAAAAGATAATATGTATTATCCTTTAGCAACCTATTTGCGGAGATTTGATTTGGAAAAACGTCTTTCTGGTATTTCAATATCAAACTGAATATCATCTATATGCCACTCGGTACCTTTACTGTTTCTCTTTAATTCATCTTTAAACAAAAATCTCGAAGGAAACCATCTGCCCTGAGTTTTCTTGATACCATCCATCGTTGCGGTTTTAAGCA
This sequence comes from uncultured bacterium, assembly GCA_964442015.1. GTDB lineage: Bacteria > Fidelibacterota > Marinisomatia > Marinisomatales > TCS55. The sequence continues at coordinate 1,365 of CAYTYA010000003.1, read as the reverse complement.
GTTTGCCGCTTTTTGCATACAGTTCTTCTTTTATTGGAAGCAAATATTCTTTATCTATCCATGCCCTTCGTTGCGGGTATGATAATCCCTTTACTTTTGCTTTTAATAGCATAATCCAGTGGTCCCGTCCATTGATAACAATAGATCCTTCTACTATCGCATCATATAATTCTATTAAAGGGCGATCTTCCATCATATCATTGTAAGACATGTCAGAACCCATAACCGACTGCCTTAACATATGGCCTGAAATCTGGATCACGCGATCTGTTTGAGGAGAATACGTCCAGAGCTTATCGTCTAGTTTTAACATTTTCGTTCCTGCTTCGCGCGGTGGAGATAAATATTCCGTAAATGCCTGATTAATGCCAACCACCCAATTTTTTGATTCAATTGTCCTGCTAGACCTTCTTCCATGTACAATCATTTTGCTCGTAAGCACTCTGCTTTTTGCATTTAGATTTTTATCCATTGCAGAGATAATTTCTTGCACTGTTAATTCATTTGGCTGTCCCTGTAGAAAGCTGAATGATATCAGAACAATAATTTTGATTATCATGTTTCTAGCTCCTTAAATAGTTGAGACATTTCTCGTTTATATATAGCTAGTCCTGCTAGCATAGTCCCAAATACAGTTGCTAAAACACCGGGGAAGAACCCTATATACAACAGGTCGGGAGTGACCTGTGCATAGAAAATATTGGGCATTACCATAGAAGAATTTGATAGCGCTTCTATTCCTTTGGTGTAGTCTATCCCGTTTTCTTGCACATAGTAGGTTAAAGAAAGACCAAGCCCAGTTCCAATTACTGTTCCAAACAAACCAATGATTACTGCTTCCATAATTAAGGACCTGTATACATGTCCTTTCGGCTCTCCTATTGCCAAACGTAGTCCAACCTCACCATAACGACGCAATCCATTCATTAATCCCATATTCCAAAGAACAACCATAACGATGACTAAAAATACGGATCCCATAATTGCTAGCATAGCATTGCTCATATCAACCATTGTACCCATTTGATTACCATCTCGAAGTGCCAACATGAAGGGACTAAAAATATCTAAACTATCACTTTCAATATTATTATAGTTGGTTCGAAGCGCAACAGCAGCTGCATCATCATAAAACAAATCATGCGAAAAGCCAAAAATTGCTGATGCTGCATTATCCATATCTAGAGCCTCACGAGCACCAGAAATATCCACCAGCATCATTTGTCTGTCCGCCTGTCCTTTTCTCAGATTAAAGGTGCCTACAATATTATAATTATAGGTAGTGAAGGCATTATCCATTGTGGATCCAATGAATGTGGCTTGCTCACCAACTAAAATATTTAGCTTTTCAGCTAGCTTTGAACT
>CAYTYA010000002.1:0-56797 GCA_964442015.1 uncultured bacterium | reverse complement strand
TTTGGAGCAGGATTTACTTGGGCATCAGCAGCTATTCGTTGGTAACTATTTTATTTATGGATACACTCTTCTTTACAGACGAACATAATATGTTAATTGATTTGATTTCAGACTTTGCTAAATCTGAAATTATTCCAATAGCAAGAGAAATTGATCAAACAAGTAGATTTCCATCTGAAATAATAAGCAAATTAGGGGACCTTGGTATATTAAGCATACCTGTTCCAAAGGAATATGGTGGCACTGGTATGGATAATGTGGCTTATGCGGCAGCAATTATGGAATTAGCAAAGGCTGATGCCTCTATAGCAATTACAGTAGCAGCTCATACTTCCTTAGGGACGATGCCTATAGTACTTGCAGGCACTGAAGACCAAAAGAAAAAATATGTCCCAAAATTGGCTAGCGGAGAAATTCTTGGCGCATTTGGTTTGACAGAGCCTGAGGCTGGCAGCGATGCTGGTGCTACAAAAACAACGGCAGAAAGAAAAGGCAATAACTATATTGTTAATGGTGGTAAGATATTTATTACAAATGCTGGAGTTGCTGGTTTATTAAGTTTTACTGCACAAATAATCGAAGACGGAAAAAATATTGGGATCGGTGCATTTGTAATTCCTACAGATATTGAAGGGCTAACTATATCTGAACCAGAAAAAAAGATGGGTTGGAAAGCAAGTGACACCAGACAATTGTTCTTTAATGAAATGTTAATAGATGAATCAAATATGATTGCAGCGCCAGGAGAAGGATTCAAAATTTTTCTGAAAATATTAACAGGAGGTAGGATTTCAATTGCAGCTTTAGCAGTAGGGACAGCTCAAGGAGCATATGAGAGAGCATTAAAATATTCTACTGAACGTAAGGCTTTTGGCAAAGAAATTAACAAATTTCAATCTATTGGGTTTAAACTATCAGATATGGCCACACAAATTGAAGCTGCAAAATTGCTAACTTTTCATGCGGCATGGAAAAAAGATAACGGACATGATATTATTAAAGAAGCTGCTATGGCAAAATTGTTTGCAAGTGAAGCTGCTATGAAGATTACTACAGATGCAATTCAAATACATGGTGGATATGGATATGTTAAAGATTATGATGTAGAGCGCTATTTTAGAGATGCAAAAATCCTTGAGATAGGTGAAGGTACAAGTGAGGTTCAGCGCTTAATTATTTTAAAACAAATATTGAAAAAAGTTGAGTCGTTAGTTTGATTAGAAAAAAGAATAGTCAATCCTTCGTAGAAAAAATAAACTTTTTTGTTGGCAATTATTATAAACAGATTTCAATTCTTATTTCTTTAACTATCATTCTATCTTTATTTTTTCAAAGAGGAAGATCTTTACAGTATAGTTATAATATTGATGATATAGCTAGAGAACCAATTATTGCCCCTTATAATTTTCCTATATTAAAGACCAAAGAAAAATTGGAGGAAGATTTAAATAATGCATTAAAAGCAGAACCATTTATTTTTAATCGAAAACAAGAAATTGTTGATAAACAATCATCAAATTTATCTTCCTTTTTTCTGCTTGCTAATGATATACGTCTAGCAAATAAAGATTTATTGAATTCAAGAAATCTAGTATATGATTATCGATATACCGATAAATTTCAAGAAGCAAAATCAATTGCATCGTCTGATAGTGCTTCTTTATCACAAAAAATAATTGAATTTTATAAATTATATTCTTTTGCAAAGGATAAAGAAGATTGGAATAAATTTTTGATGCCCATTACTCAAGGAGGCCCACAGTATCCTTTAAAAGAGTTCCAAAAAGATATATTACAAATTTGCCGGAATAGATGGGCAATTGGAATTTTAGATATTAATGAATCGATTATTGTTAGCAATCAATTAGCAGTTGATAATGGCGATATACCAACATTGTATAGTTTAAATGAACTTGATGATCTTAATGAAGCATGGACTGAAGCAAAAAAAGAAATCACTAGCATATATAATGATGAGAATGACATTAGACGGGAATTAGGTTATGACTTAATTATTGAATTCATGATACCAAATTTGATTTATGATAAGGAAACAACAGAAAGAAGACAAAATGCTAGTTTAGACCGCGTTCCTAGAAGTAAAGGAATAGTGCTAAAAGATGAAATGATAGTTAATGCTAATCAAAGAATTAATGAAGAAGATTTACAAAAACTAGAATCCTTGTCAGTAGAAATAAGCAAAGAAAATCGTACACTTGGTTTAAAAGATACTTTTATAACCTACATGGGTCGCTTATTAATTATAGGAATCTTAATTTCATATTTCTTCACTTTTTTATCAATCTTTCGACCGCATATTTTTGACAAATGGCAAATGATATTAGTTATTGCACTTATTTATGTATTTATAATTATTATAGCCAATTTATTTGTTTACCAGCTTGATTTTTCTGAATTCTTAATACCCGTTACTGTTGCGGCGATGTTATTAACAATTTTATTTGATGCTCGTATAGGATTTATGGGTACGACGTCTATCGTTCTCTTAGTAGGAATTATGATTGGTAATGATTTAGAGTTCATTGTTACTGGTTTATTCATGTCATCAATAGCTATATATACAGTAAGAAGAATTAGAACTAGAAGCAAATTTATCACTGCAATATTTTCACTTATAGGAGCAAGTATAATTGTTGTTTTAAGTCATGGCCTTTTTATGGGACATAATTTTAGTACAATGGGAGTTGATTTAGTATATTTAATAGTAAATAGTATTTTTTGTCCTATTATTACTTATGGTTTAATAATTATTCTGGAGGTTTCTTTTGGGATTTCGACTAATCTATCATTAATTGAGCTTCTTGATTTTAATCATCCATTATTAAAACGATTGCAGCAAGAGGCTAATGGAACCTTCAATCATAGTGTAGTAGTAGGAAATCTGGCCGAGGCTTGTGCTGATGCAATTAATGCAAGATCCTTGCTGTGTAGAGTTGGCGCCTATTATCATGATCTGGGGAAAATGGAGAGACCTGAGTACTATATTGAAAATCAGTTTATGGGAGAAAATAAACATGATTCATTAACGCCAGCCATGAGTGCTAAAATTATTAGAAAACATGTAGTTGATGGGTTGAAACTAGCAAATGATTATGGATTGCCTAAAATTGTAAGCGACTTTATCCCAATGCATCACGGCACATCAAGAGTAGAATATTTTTATCGAATGGCTTTAGAGGCGGTTAAAAATACAGATGAAAAAGTTGATGATAGTGCATATCGATATCCAGGACCAAAACCTAATACAAAAGAAACAGGAATTTTAATGATATGCGAGGCTGTTGAAGCAGCGGTAAGATCAATAAAAAACCCAGATATTTTAAAAATTGATACGATGGTAGATACGGTTATAAAAGGACGATTAGCAGATGGTCAATTAGATGAATGTCCCCTTACTCTTGATGATTTACGAAAAATTAAAGGGACTGTTGATGGAAATACTGGTATGATACCAGTCCTAAGAGGAATTTATCATATTAGGATAGAATACCCTGAAGATAATACTTCTCCAAATAATACATGATTGATATTATTGTTGAAATAGACCCTGATTTATCAGGTATAGATAAACAAAAGTCAATTCATATTTTAACATCCACATTACAAGAAGAACAAATTAAGAAGGCAAAAATTAATCTGATATTTGCTCAGGATAATTTGCTAAATAATTTAAAAATAAAATATTTTCAAAAAGATCACCTAACTGATGTAATAGCATTTAGAATTAATGATTATACGGATAAAGAAGTGGAAGGTGAAATCTATATTAGTTTAGAAAGAGCGATTGATAATGCAAAAGAGTATGAAGAAAAGGTATCAAAAGAACTAGCACGTCTTATAATACATGGCACATTACATTTATTAAATTATAAAGATAATACGGATAAGGAAAAATTAACTATGACAGGATTGGAAAATAAATATTTGAGAAGTTTTAATTGGAACAAAATATATAAAAAATTATGAGTGACCCATCAATAGGAGATCAATTTGAAGAATTAATTAAAATAGTTGAAAAGTTAAGAGGGCCAGATGGGTGCCCCTGGGATAAGGAGCAAACATCACAATCTTTAATTTCTTATCTATTGGAAGAGACATATGAAGTAATTGAAGCTATTGATGAGAAAGATTGGGATGGTTTAAAAGAAGAATTAGGTGATTTAATGCTCCATATTGTTTTTCAGGCATCGATTGCAAAAGAGGATGAATTATTTGATATATCTAAATCTTTAAAAAATATTAATGAAAAATTAATTAGAAGGCATCCACATGTTTTCGATAAAAAGAACTTAATAAATGATAAAATTAAACCAAGTTGGGAATTACAAAAGCATAAAGAGAAAAAACGTAATTCTCGATTAGATGGAGTTCCTCAAAGCTTACCTGGTCTTGTTCGCGCTCAAAGAATACAAGAAAAAGCATCCTATGTTGGATTAGATTTTCAGGCAGAAGATAAAATATGGAATAAAATATCAGAGGAATTAGAAGAATTAAAATATGCTCAACAAAATAATAATAAAGATGAAATATTAGAAGAACTAGGTGATGCAATTTTTTCTTTAGTTAACCTTGCTAGATTTTTAGGTATATCTGCAGATGATGCTCTTAGAAAATCAAATAATAAATTTATTTCAAGATTCAAAATAATTGAAAATGAGCTTAATAGAAGAGGGAAAAATATTGAAGAATCTTCTTTAAATGAAATGGATGAAATATGGAGTGCTATCAAAAAAAAGAATAATATTTAAATACTATCACCATTAATAGTGGCAATTATTTGTCTGCTTCCTCCTCTATTTCTATGTTCACATAAATATATACCTTGCCATGTGCCAAGATTAAGTTTTCCATTTGTAATTGGAATATTAATTGAGGCACCAAGTATTGAAGATTTCAAATGAGCTGGCATATCATCTGGGCCTTCCGTTGTATGAGAATAATATCCCTGTTGTTCAGGAATAATCTGATTAAAATGAGATTCAAAATCGTCTCTAACAGTTGGATCTGTATTTTCATTAATTGTTAATGAAGCAGATGTGTGTTTAATAAAAAGATTTAATAGCCCATTTTTCACAGTACGAATAATATTTATATTATTTATAATATCAGTAGTTATGAGATGAAACCCTCTAGGCTTTGGCGAAATCAAAATTTTCTTTTGTAACCACATTTTTAATTATTCAGTTATGTTTTTCTTTCTTTTTTTCTTGCAGCTGGAAATAAGATATTATTAAGTATTAACCTATAACCAGGAGAATTTCTATGTAAGGATAAATCAGTTGGTGGATCACCAACAAAATGTTGATAGTCTTCTGGATCATGTCCTCCAAGAAAAGTATAGGTGCCCTGACCATAATTTCCATGAAGATATTTTACTTGTGGGGAAGCTGGGTCTTCTCCCATTATAACCACGTGTTTTTTTATTTTATCCCTATTGAACCCCGTAGTTTGTCCCATAAATCCTTTAATAACTGAAACGTGGTTTTGTGTTAACATAGTAGGAACTGGATCATATTTTGCAGAGAATTCAAATAAAGTAAAATAATCTGCCTCAGCTCCTCGAGTAATAGGGTTATGACTTGGAGGAAAGTCAATATCAGAAAATTCGTAAACCATAGGATCTGTCATTAATGAAAAATCAGTGAAAGCAAAGGTTTTCTTATAATTAAGTTTTGAATTTACTTTTGGTGTAATTGGAGTACCATCAAAAACGTGGTGTGCTGCATCTACCCCTTCTTCAGCAAGCGCTATATCGTATGTATCTGTTGCAGAACACATTGCAAAAATGAAGCCACCATTTCCAACATATGTTCGTATAAGACGAGTTAGCGCCTTTTTTTGTTCGTGAACAGTTAGAAAACCTAATTCTTTAGCCATCGATTCAAATTTCTTTTGCTGTTCTATATACCATTGGGCTGTATGGTAATTCCTATAAAACTTACCATATTGACCAGTGAAATCTTCATGATGTAAATGTAGCCAATCATACTTTTGCAAATCACCTTCAAATACTTCTTTATCCCATAAAGTTTTATATGGTACTTCCGCGTAAGTTAATGCTAGGGTAACTGCATCATCCCAAGGCTGTTTATTTTCAGGGGTATATATGGCAATTTTAGGCGCTTTTTCTAAAAGCACAATATCCATATTATTTTTTTCAACTTCTGAATAAATATCTATAAGGTCATTAGCAGATATTTTTTTATAACTTACACCTCTAATTCTACATTCTTGTGCAATAGGGGAATAATAATCAATAAGAAATGAACCTCCCCTATAATTTAACAACCATTCGATATTTATATTTTTTTCCAATGTCCAAAATGCAATACCATACGCTTTTAAATGATCCTTTTGAATTTGATCCATTGGTATTAATAATTTATCTGCGGCAGATAAAAATTGTATTAAAAGAAAAAGAGTTATTAGTATTTTCATTTAACTTTTATTAATAGTATTAAGTTTTCTAATTCTTATTCTAACTGGTTCTGCGAGCATAGACATAGGATAATTTTCAATAAGTAAATTATACATTTCTATTGCTTTTTTTGTATCCTTATATGATTTTTCATAAATTTCTCCTTGTGTAGCAATCCCTTCAGCAGCTAAAGATGTATTCTGTAATGATTTTGCGATGTTAAGTGATATACTAACATCATCAACCACCATTCTTAATAAGCATTCTCTTAACATGGCTATGGGAATAATAGATGCGTTTGGATATTTATTTCGTAGAAAGGATAGCATTTCAGTAGCTTCAATAAATTTAAATTCTTGTAAATATTTTTCAGCTTTAACATAAAATAAAAAAGCATCTTTATCGTTTTTATTGCCGTATAAAAAATGTTGTGATATAATACCTTGCAACTCCATTAGATCATTAAAATATTTATCACTTGAACTTGTATTTATAATCAGTGAATCTATTAATATTTTTGTTGTATCAATTTCTCCAGATAAAAATGTTAAATGAATCTTTTTCATTGTAAGTGAATTAATATTATTTATTGAATTATTTTTTTGATAGTATTGTTCATTATGATACATAGCATCTTTTAGATTGCCTTCTGCTAAATATGTATCTCCTATTCTTAAGATAATATTGTTTCGAAGATCTTTGTTTGGCCTAGATTTAAGAGCAGAAAAATATGAATTTCTAGCTCCAACAAAATCATGCATAATATTCAATTGTAATTCTCCTAGTCGATAATGGGCCTTAGAAGAAAAAGTTGATGCGGGTAGTTCTTTTAGTATTTGTTGATATAGATTAAATGTTGATTCAATATTTCTAAGCGAATCTTCCTGAAATTCATGCACGTGATTAATGAAAAAAATATTATTTGGATAGAAATTGACTAATCTATTTTGATAATTATTTTCAAGTAATTGATCTTCATATGTTTTACCTAGTCCTAGTAATGCGTCTCCAATAATAGATGATGTTAGAGTTGATTTGATATCTAATAGCTTTTGATAACTATCAACAGATAATCTATACTGATTTTCTTTTCTCAAATTATCAGCAAGATTTAACCATCGCGTGTAATCAGAATCGTTTTGCAACCCCATAGATAGGTGAATATCACAGGCATCTTTATATTTTTCAGTTTTAAAATAAAACCCAGCTAATAGTTTATGAATTGTATAATCGTCTTCTTCAAGATTGGAAACCAATTTTTTTTCTATCAATAGATGATTTTCAGGATCATCACTAATAAGTAAAATCTTATCCATAACAATTTTATCATGTGTTGGATTTGATTTAATATATACTAATAATTCGTCTAATGATAAATCGAATGTTTGTCTAGAATAAAAGTAATTTGCTAAATCAAGTGATAATAAATCTATTTTATTTAATCTTTTCCTTCCCCTATGAACTAATTCTTTCATTTTTTGAGTTAAGCTAAGTCTACTATAGGTGTGTAGTAGCATCCTATATGCGCTTTGGTTTTTACCATAATTATTTTCAAAGTCTTCCCAAACCTTATCTGCATTTAACTTATCATTATTTAAATATAATATTTCTCCAAGCTCTATATGCGCCTGCAAATCATTAGGATGTGATTTAATCCAACTATTAATTAGTTCTGTAGCTTTAAATAGCTCTTCTGTTCTTTTAAAAATATCCTTTAATCTCTGATATGCTTGTCTGTTTTTAGGATTTTGTTCAAGCAATTTTTCATATATTATTTTTGCTTTTTCTAGTTCGCCCTTCCGTTCCATAAATAGAGCATCTTGTATGTTACTCATTCTCTGAGTATTCACGTTTATTTGTGAAAACAATAAACCGGTAATTAATAAGGGGGCCAGTCTATTCACTAATTGTTGTGTCTTTTTCAAAGCTAATTTGTTCAATTTTACTTAACGAATTAAAATATCTTCTAATCATTGTTTGATAATCACGAGAATACCCAGCTTTTAATGATTGATTTAATGCTTCCATGGCAAGGCTTCTTCTTTGACCATAATCTAGTGGAAGTCCAGATGGCCCTTCATAAATGATTTCATTTGCAGTTTCTGCTTTCCTTTCTTCTTTGTATCCTTTTTGTGTCATTGATTTTTGACTATCTAGCATTCGAGATAATATTCTCTGCTGCCTCTGATTTGTCTGCTGATTAAATTTTCTTTTTTGAAAGTCATTAATCACCTCCTCAATATCTTTAGAAATTCCTTGCAAATCACCCAATCCGCCCTCTCCAGATTTTTTACTTTCTTTCATAAGTTGCTGCAGGCTTTTCTGAACTTGTTGCTGTTGTCTTAATAATCTGCCCATAAGTCCTTCTTTTACTGAAGCTGATAATTGTCCTAATGCCAATTGCATACTTTCATTATTTATGCCCTGTTGTTGATTAGACATTTGTTGCATACGTTTTAAGAATTGTTCAAACCCACTCGCTGATCCTGTTGATTGCATTTCATTCATAGATTGAGAAACTGCTAAAATTGAGGAGTTTAATCCTGCCATAGCAGACTTTTGATTATTTGCTGCACCTCGCCCATTTCTTTCTGCCAATCTTTTTTTAGCTTCTTCCATATTATTATTTGCCATCCCCACTCCTTGTCCAATCTTTGGTGTTACTGCAAAGGTTTCTTTTGAAAGTTCAATTAATTCCGAAACAATTTTTGTTAGTTGATCTTGTATAAATTGTTGTTTACCTGCTATTTCTCCTAACCTTTGTGAATTTCTAGGTATCGACCTTGTTGTTTTTTCAAGTGATTCTTGATTTTTTGATAATTCAAGTAAGTCTTTCATTATTTTTTGGAATTTTAATGCCATTTCGCGAGTAGTGTTGTTTTCAAATTGATTTTTAATTTGGCTCATTTCTGATTGAATATTTTTTAGATTTTCTAATGCAGATGCGCTCTTCTGTTTTGCTGAGTCATTGCGATTCTTTTGTAGTTGTCTTATCGTTTGATTCATTAATGATTCTGTTTCATTTGCAGTTCGGCTATTCTCAAGACTTTCTAATGCTTGTGATGATTCTTTATCGAATTCATCCATTGCCTTGGAAGCCTCTTCCATTAATTTCCGTATATTAGAATATTCATTTCCATTTCGTTTTTCATCAAAACTTAATTGTTCTAATAAGTTCTTATCAGAATTAGAATCAAGTTTTTGAATTTCATTATTTGTTTTCTCGCGACGCTCAACCAGCTTATCTAATCTTTGTGCAGTTTCATTTAATTTCTGTTCAGCTTTTATCCTTTTAAAAATATCTATAAAACGATCAAGTTGTTGTTCTACATTATCAAGATTTGATGATAATTCTTTCATTGCTTTCATTAAATCTTTTGTATTCATTTTATCTAAAGCTTTTTTGATTTCATCTAAATCAGTCATTAATTCAGGGTCTAATATTTCATTTACTAATTCACGGAGGTCTGAAAATTTTTGCATAAGCTCTTCTGAGAATAGCTCATGTTTTTCTGCTGCTTGGTTAATTGCTTCCATTGATTCAGCAATATCTTTTAATGCTTCTGTTTCCTTTTGTATGTTTGATAAGGTTTCTTCTATTTGTTGTTTTTGAGGCCAGTCAATTTTATCTGATTTTAGCATTTCTAATTCGAGATTATTTAATTGATCTTGTATTTTATCTATTTCTTTTGATCGTATAACTAAATCATCCACCATTTTATCTTCTTTTTCTTCTATGGATGCGAATAAATCACCCAAAGATGGGAGTCTTGCAATATATATGCTTGAAATAGACTTTTTTGGTCCAGAAACTTTGTCATTATCGTACAATTCAAAATGATAATGAACTTCATCTTCTGGCATTAGATTATATTCATTTAGTTTCCAGACACTCTTTATTTCTTGAGAAAGGACTTTTGGATTCGAGATATAAATTGGAAATATTGATATTTGAGATTGGTTTTCTATATAACTTGGACGTTTTATTTCATATCCAATTTGAAGAGTACTAAATCCGAAATCATCTTCAATCTTAATTTGAATTGGTATTATTTGATCAGTTCCTAATTCTAATACTGGCTGTGGTTGAATAACGGTCATTTCAGGCTTGAGATCAGGAATAATTTGCATATGATATGGAATAGGGTTTTGATTTGTTATCCCCCTATTGTCCTCTAATAATATTTTTAACAAGGCATCTTCTTTAAATTTAAATCCACCAGCTGCTCGCTTTCCTCTGATCTTCAAAGGCATTTTTTGTTGATTGAGACTTAAAAACACCTTTTTTAGTTTTCTATTACTTTTTAAATCAATTCGTATTGATGAACCTTTTAATGCATTTACATCGGATTGATTTGCTTTTTGAATACTTATTGGTAATCCAGAATATTCTGGTGGAGAAATCTTGATTGTAAACTCTTCCATGATTGGTCTATCTGTAACGGATATATAGTAGTATGGTGTAATAATTTTTTCCCATGCTTGCCAAAAATGTTCTGCTGGTGAATATGCTCTATATCTATAATCTTCGTATACTTCATCTACTACATAACTATATATATTATTAGAATCTTTATTCATTATATATAAAACTGATGTATCATTTGAACTTGGAATTAATTCTAGAAAAAGAGAATCTGGTACTTGACCAAAAGCTTTAAAATTTAGAGAGCTTGATTCTCCTCCAAGTAAATGGATATTTCTTGTTATGCCTTCAATATAAAATGGCTTTGGGGCTTCAAATTCGTGATATGGGTGACCCCATCGAATAATTGCATTTGATGTCGATTTCCAGAATAATAAAAGTGTTATCATTCCTAATGAGAGAATTAACAAATTAATCTTTTTCCAAAATGTTGAATATTTAGTTGGAAAGAGTTTTTTAAAATTTAATCTATTTAATTTTTTTGAAATTCCATTAATATATGAATCGCTTAGTGAATTTGATTCAATGGAGCTATTAGAATTTTCTAATTGGAATGCATTAATAACTACATCACTCTTTGGGAATGCTAGTTTTCCAGCAGAACGGGCAAGTTGCGACCATGAATACCGCTTGATTTTATTTTGTTCTATTAAAACATTAATTGTAAATAGAAATAGAACAATAATTAGACTTAAAATAAAAAAAGTTTTTAATATGAATAATCGAATTGGACTAGATATATAAAAAATAGCTTCATATCCTATTGCTACAAAAAATATTATTAGAAGAATAGAGTACAATAACCATCCAAAAGTAATAAAATCATTCTGGACTGCTTCTTTTCGAATTCGTTTTAAGTGTTCTGTTATAGTTCGCATGTTATTGAGTTAAAGCAAAATAAATAATGTTAACGCCCATCTGAAGAGCATTTATTCTAGTTTGTTCAGGATTATTATGCACTTCTTCATCTTCCCACCCATCTCCTAAATCAGACTCATAAGAATATAATACCATAATTCTATCTTCATTATATAATCCAAATAATTGAGGCGGCTTGCCATCGTGCTCGTGTATTTTTGGTAGTCCATTAGGCATATCATAATATGAATGAAATACTTGATGATAATGTGGAATCTCTACAAAATCCTTATTTGGGAAAACGCGTTTCATTTCACGAAGAAATGATTGATTTAATCCATAATTATCATCTGCATGTAAAAAACCGCCATTTAATAAGTGATCTCTTAATGCAATGATTTCTTCATCATTTAATCTAATATTCCCGTGTCCAGTTAAGTATAAATATGGATGCGTTGGAAGCTCTGGATCTGATAGCTTAATTCTATTTTCTTCATTCTCGGCTTTTATTTTTGTATTGGTCATTAAAAACTTAAGTAAATTTGGAATGCTAGATGGATTACTATACCAATCACCCCCACCTCCATAGTGTACACGCGATATTGAAAAAGTTTGTGCATATAGGATATTCAGAAAAAATATCATTATTAACTTGGTGTATAAATATTTCATGACGCTAATCTAATACTCTATATATATTTTTCAATGGTCGTAAATAAATTATGTTCCATCAAAAAATACTATGTAAAAATTATTACAAAATGGTATATATAATAGATATTTATAGTTCGATAGCTTACACTTGCAATCAAGTGTATCTAACGTTTATTTTTCATTAGATGCAATTACGAATTTATTCCATTATTCTGATTTGTAGCATGGTTTCTGCTGGCCCGGCAGTTGAGGATTCAGTTAAATCCTATATGTGGGGTTTAATTAAAATTAATCCTAGACCAAAAATCGAATATGAACCAGGGTATTGGAAAGACCGAATCCTACATCCTAGAGAATTTCATCATCCTTTAACTTTTATTCCTCTGGAATTGCGTTATGGTTTAAGCTTTACGGGAGGAGCGGGTGGATATGGACAAAATATGCCTACAAGTTGGATTAAATATGACGAAGATATAGGAGGGAGTCATTTTAATGCAGGAAAAAAGATTGCCAAGTTTGGACACCAGCTTGATATTGATATATTAAAATTAAATCTTTCTAATTTCATTTTAAATACAAGCTGGTTAGATATGAATACTGGAATTAATTTTCGTTATTCAAATCTTTTTTTCCCAGATACAATCCCTATGAATCAATGGGGGAATATTAATCCTAATTGGAATGTAAATAGGAAATTTTCACCAAAATTATCTGAATTTAGCTTAAGTCATGCCCTGATATTTCAATGGTTCGAACAATTTTATTTAAATATTAGGTATTCCTGGGGAATAGCTAGGTCAAAATTTTATTTAAATTCTAAAGTGAGCGATGATAGCCCAACTGGTTGGGGTCCATCAACATCATATTCAATTGGTTTAAGATATATTTTCGATACGGAAAAAAATTATAGATTTGCAGTTGGTGTTGATTTAAAGCATTCGTATGTAAAAATTAAAAATATTAACGATCCTAATGATATAACTCCAATCAATCGATTTGATCTGCAAGATTACGGAATTTATCTTACTATTGGTGCATTTTATGGGGGAGAATTATCCAGCGGCGATAATGCTAAAGAATACTATTATAGAGGGGACTTTATTGAATCAAAAAAAATCTTTGAGCGGTTCATGAATGAAAATCCAACTCATAGTAATATTTATAGAGCAAAGATGTATCATCAACTTTCGTTAAAAAAGATTCCATATCAATTATTTAAAGAAGGGTTGCAATTCGAAACCAGGGGAATGATTGATAAAGCCGTTGATCGATATATCTCATCTTTGCAAAGCGCTGATTCTACGTTATCTCTTGAGGTAAATGCCCACCTGAAAAAAATAGCTAGTTTTAGAATGCAGGATGTTGAAGTTATGATTAGTAAGGGAAAATATAATGAAGCGAAAGCATTATTAAATAAAACAGTAATCTTTTCAAAACAAGCAGAAAATGAAATGCCAAGATTTGAAGCTTTAATAATGATAGGGAAGGGTGAATTAGCATTGAAATACCGTTTTTATGATAAAGCTCTTCAGCTATTTAAGGAGGCATCTGTAAAATATCCAAAATTTAATAGACAGTTAAATGCGTATCGTTTTCAGATAGCTGCCATGATGGTAAATGATATAAAAGATATTAATGATCCCGCTGAAATAAAATTAGCAATAGTCAGCCTAGAAGAGGCAAAAAGAATAAGCGGATTGGGCCCCGTAAATGAAAAGATATATCAAGAATTAAAAAAACGCTTAACTATAATTGAAAATTTATCGATTCGTTATGGAATCGATAAAAGAATGGAAGAAGAAAGATATCGTCGAATAAGACTAAATAGCGCTACAATTAAGATTGGCATGACTATACCTGAGGTAATGGATATTATTGGAGAACCAATTGAGATTATTCATGAACAGGATCTTCATGGAAAAGACGCGCAGCTCTGGCTATATCAATTAAACAATGATGAAAATTTAGAATTATCTTTTTTTGATTATAAGTTGTTTAAGATTGAATAATCTTATAATAAATGGGCATTTCTTCTTAAAAACATAATTTCTACACCAATAACTTTAAGAATTCCAGCAGCAGGAACAGCAAGCAGCATACCAATTGGTCCAATAAGCGTTCCCCCAATTAACAATGAAATCATAACAATTAATGGGTGTATCCCCACGCTTTCACCAACTAGTATAGGGGTTACAATATTATTATCAATTTGTTGAACGATTAAGAACATAATGATTATGTCTAATATGTAAAAAGGGGATGGAATTGCATTGAATATTTGATGGTTTATTACAATATCTGATCCAATATTATTCATAATTGCTACTAAGATAGCAGGCAACATTCCAGCAAACGGGCCCACAAGTGGGATTAAATTTGCAAGACCAGCAATAATTGCTATGAAAACTACAAGAGTTAAATTTGCGCCCATTAGATTTAAGATAGATAAACCAATAAAAGACATTAGAGCAACACTAGAGGCAGCTAATAATTGCCCTTGAAGATATTTTGAGACCTGTCTTTCGATATTAAATATTACACGTAGTCCCATTTCGAAATATTTGTTAGGAATGAACTGAACAATTGATTTTTTGAACTCATGGTAGTTTGAAAGCAGAATGATCGTGAATATTAAAACCATAATAGTGGTGAA
The DNA here is from genome assembly GCA_964442015.1 of uncultured bacterium. GTDB lineage: Bacteria > Fidelibacterota > Marinisomatia > Marinisomatales > TCS55. Next base: position 41,767 of record CAYTYA010000002.1, on the reverse strand, counting down.
TACAAACCCACCAATAGCGCCAGCTAGAGACATTAAGTTTTGGATTATTTCACCTACCATAATATTAATCTTTGAAACAAAGTTTGAGGAATCCATATCTGGAATATTAATATATTTATTTAAATATGATTCAAGTTTAGTAGCTAAAGAATTTAAATTATCATCATATCCTTTAGTTCCAATCTGCTTAGAAAAATCACGGGCTTGACTCAGCATTCCTGAGGCAAAGCTTTTTAAAAAAACAACAAATGTAGTAATTAAACTAATTGTAACAATTATTATACTAATAGCCCTTGAATTAATTTTACTTTCTAATTGATCAACTAGTGGTAGCAAAATTGTAGTAAATAGGAATGCAAAAATTAGCATTGTTATTACAGATGAAATATATGGCCATATAATTGTTAAAAATCCAAATGAAATTACTATTACAATTAATCTATATATTAATTGAATATAATTTTTATCATCATTCATGATTTTTTCTTTTTCACCAATTGGTTTTCCATTAATAAATCATTTGTTTTTCTAAGCCTTGTACATACTACTTTGGAAAGATTTTGTAATATCTTATTACCTAATGAAGGATTTATTTCAATCAGAGTTTCTAAGTCTGGTCTAAAAAAGCCTAATAGTCTTGAATGATCTTTTGCTAAAGCAGCAGCAGAACGAACCTCATCTTCCATTAAAGCCATTTCTCCAAAGAAGTCACCATTAGAAAGCTCTGCTAGCACTTGGGAGTTTCCACTTGCCTCTCCAACTATGATATTTACTATTCCAGAATGAATAATAAACATTCCTTCTCCAGGAGCATGACGTTTAAATATATATTCATCAGGTTTATAGATTCTATCATGAAGTAATTTACTGACCTCTTCTAATTCTCTATGATTAAGATTAGCAAAAATGGGTATTTTTTTTATTATTGTGATAGTTTCACTTTCTTCTTTGCCCCAGTTTATAAATATATTTTTCCAATATGCGTTTTTCAAATTCTTTACCTCGTAATATTAATGATAAGATAAAAATAGAAAGGATCTTTAGTGTTGTCAAGATTACTCTTTAATTGATCATTAAAACCTTTTGGATAGATTTTACTCTACTAGGTACCTTTACATGCTATGCTTTCACGTTTTTTATTAATTATTAGTGTAATTATTAATTATAATTTTCATGCACAAGATGACCGTCGAGATTTTGATGCTGAATTAAATTATCAATCAGGAGCAATTGATAAGGTTAAGAAAGAAATCGAGGATACAAGACGAAAGATAAAATCACAAAAACAAAAAGAAAGAACGACATCTCGACGTTTATCAAATATTGATAAAGAAATTTCATTAACGAATAAATTATATAATCAGCTCAAAAATGAATTAAATAAATCTGAAATAGAAATTGATAAGCTGTCAAAAGGTATTAAAGCGAATGAAGAGCAATTATCAAAATTGCGATATAGATATTCACAAAGAATTATTCAGATGTATAAAAAAGGAACACTTTCAGATATTGAAAAGATGTTGAGCTCTTCTTCATGGAGGCAGGCAATGTATAGGGCAAAATACATGGGTATTATTTCAGATATTGATCAAAGAACTCAAAATAAAATAAAATCATTATTAATTGATATAGGCAAACAAAGAATTTTACTAGAGTCAAACTACAGAAATAAAGTTCGATTAAAAAAGGACCAAGAGCAAAGTAAAGTATCATTAAGAGCAAGCAGAAAAAACCGTCAAAAAGAACTAGATAAGATTAAAAAGAATCAATCCGAATTAACAAAATATCTTGAAGAGAAACAGGCTGGTATGCAAGAATTAGAAGCATTACTAAAGAAAATTCGTCAAGACAAATCAAGCTATGATAGAGCAGATCGTATCAAAAGACAACAGACCGCTTTAAAGACACAAGTATTTAGTAAGCTTAAAGGTCAGTTACCTTGGCCAGCAAGCGGTAGAGTAGTAAAAAAGTTTGGCCGATCCTGGAACCCTGAAAGAAAAACAACCACTGAAAACCCGGGTATAGATATTAAAGGAAAGCCTGGCTCACCAGTCAGATCTATTATCGGTGGCGTTGTTACAACAATAACATATATTCGAGGATATGGAACTACGTTAATTATTGATCATGGAGGAGGTTTTTATACCGTTTATAGCCACATTACTAGCGTTGAGGCTAATGAGGGTTCAGAAGTTCAGGCTGGAGATGTGATCGCTTATATGGGTGATGCCGGTTCAGTTGAAGGATCTAAATTGCATTTTGAGATATGGGGTAATGGCCAAAAATTAAATCCTGAAAAATGGTTAATGAAACGATGACATTTACTGATATTAAAATGCAAAATATTTTGTGGGAAAGAATGATTCTTTCTAAAAAGAATCATCGTATTGGAAGTGCGTATTTATTTTTAGGTCCAAATGGATCCGCAAAAGAGGCACTAGCTTTAAAATTTTCTGCTTATTTAAATTGCAATGAGGTCACTATTAATCCATGTGGTAAATGTAGTTCATGTAAAAGGATAGTAACTTTTCAGCATGAAAACATTCATTTAATAGTTCCGATGCCAAGCGATAAACAACTGTCTGAATCTGATAAACAAAATACATTTTTATCAGAGATGAAATTTAAATCTAATAATCCTTTCCATAAGATATCTATTCCCAAATCAAAGACGATTCCTATAAGTTTAATTAGAAACCTAAAAAAAGAATTATTTTTAAAATCTGTTGATTCAGGAAGAAAGATTGTATTGATTTTTGATGCGCATAAATTATGTGTAGGCGATGCCTCATCTGCAAATGCAATATTAAAAATATTAGAAGAACCTCCTGCTAATACTACATTTATCTTAGTTTCTGATCATAAAGGTGAATTACTACCTACAATTTTATCTAGGTGTCAAATTATAAACTTTCCGCCTTTGCAAAATGAGGAAATCATTAGTTATTTATCTTTAAACGGTGTTGATAATACTCTAGCTGAATTTGCTGCTGTTATGTCTGAGGGTAATATGAATTATGCCCAAAGAATATGTAAAAATGGCATTGAGGATATAAAGCAATTAGTAGAAAAGCTGACGGATACATTAACAGTATATAATGAAAAAAATTGGAGATCATTCATTCAAGATTATAGCAGAATGGCTCAAAGTGATTTTAACGAGTATAAATTCCATCTTTTTTTATTGCAATGTTGGCTTAAGCAAACTCGAAAAAAACATAATGAATTAAATGAAGAACCTTTATTTAAAAAGATTAACAAAAATTTTAACTCTAGTTTTCCTGATGCAAGATTAGATCAAATAAATCATATGGTTGAGAAAATTATTAATGCTCCTAAGAAAAACTTATTTATGCCCATACAATTAACTAATTTTTTAATTGGTGTTCAAAAAAGATTGTTTAATTAATAAGAAAAATTATTAAATGAGCAAAAGTTTTTATATAACAACACCAATTTATTATGTAAATGATAAACCCCATATTGGTCATGCGTACACAACAATATTAGCTGATGTAATAGCACGTTTTTACCGACAACTAGATTATGATACATTTTTTTTGACTGGCTTAGATGAACATGGTCAAAAAGTACAAGAAGCAGCTATCAATCGTCAGGTTGAACCGCAAGTTCATTGCGATGAAATGGCGCCTAGATTTATAGATTTGTGGGATAAGCTACATATTTCAAATGATGATTTTATAAGGACAACAGAGCAAAGACATAAAAAAGTTGTCCAATATTTTTTACAGCAAGTTTTTGATAATGGGGACATTTATAAAGATGAGTATACTGGGTTATATTCTGTATCTGAGGAGAGATTTATTACTGAAAAAGAAGCCGAAAGTGAAAACTTCCGTGATATAAAAGAATTAAAAGAAATTAATTATTTTTTTAAAATGAGCAAGTTTCAATCTCAGTTAGTTGAATACATTGAAAATAACGAAAATTTTATTCAACCTATACATCGAAGAAATGAAATCCTCGGTTTTCTAAAGCAACCTTTAGCTGATTTATGTATTTCAAGACCTAAATCAAGATTAAACTGGGGAATTGAACTACCTTTTGATACTGATTATGTTACCTATGTATGGTTTGATGCGTTAATTAATTACATTACAGTGACTGGATATGGTAAAGATGATAATCTTTATAATAAATGGTGGCCAGCAAATTATCATCTTATTGGTAAAGATATTTTAACCACCCATGCTGTTTATTGGCCAACTATGTTGTTATCAGCAGGAGTTCCCCTTCCTAAGACAATATTTGCACATGGATGGTGGTTAAGTGAATCGGCTAAAATGAGCAAATCTATTGGAAATGTAGTAAATCCTCTTGATCTGATAGAAAAATATGGGGTTGATCCTGTGCGTTATTATTTAATGAGAGAAATGGTTTTGGGGCAGGATGCTAATTTTACTATGGAGTCTTTTATTAAGCGTTATAATAGCGATTTAGCAAATGACTTTGGAAATTTATTAAATCGTATATCTACTCTTATTAAGAAAAATTATGAAGGAATAATACCTGAGCAAGGAAGCAAAATGCCCGAGGATGAAGAAGTTATAGAATCTGCAAAACAATTAGTTAATAATATGGATAAAAAAATTAAGCAAATGAAGATTAATGAATCCATAGAAGAAATAATGCAGTTCATAAGAAGTATAAACAAATATATGGAAGATCAAAAGCCATGGGCCTTAGTTAAAGAAAATAAAAATAGTGCAGGAAGGGTATTGTACATAGCTGGGGAATCAATTCGGATTGCAGCAGTTTTATTATCTCCCGTGATGCCAAATAGATGCGCTGAAGTCTTGCAGGTGTTTAATTCAGGAAAATCAACAAATTGGGGAGACCTAAGATCAGGATCTAAGTTAAATGACCATAATACTCTTTTTCCTCGAATTCAATAATTTATAAATATCCATTATGTTGACCGATAGCCATTGTCATTTATTTTATGATGAAATATTTCAAGATATTGATAATATTTTAATTCGTTCTAAAAACTTAGGTGTCAATAGATTTATATGCGTAGGAACAAATATAAATGATTCTTTATTGTCATTAGATATTTCCGAAAAGTTTGAAAATGTATATTGCTCTGCCGGTATACACCCACATGACTCTCAGAATGTTGATAAAGATTATATCCAACAAATAGAATTAATGATGAGGTCAAAAAAAATGATTGCTATAGGTGAAATTGGTCTGGATTATTTTAGAAATATTTCTTCTAAAAAAAGCCAGATAAAAGTATTTAATGAGCTTTTACAACTTGCAGACAATATTAATAAACCAGTTATATTTCATAATAGAGAAGCTGATCAGGATATAATTGACATCTTATCTTCCTATCCTAATGTAATTGGTGTATCTCATTGTTTTTCATCCACACTTTCTACAGCTAAAAAATTATTAGATCTTGGATATTATATTTCATTTTCAGGTAATCTAACATTTAAAAATAGTAATTTACCGAGCGTGGCAAAATATTTACCGCTAGATAGATTATTAGTTGAAACTGATTCCCCGTATTTGAGCCCTGAACCATTCCGCGGGAAACCTAATGAGCCAGGTAGGACGAGATATATTGCAGAGAAATTAGCTGAAATACATAATATATCATTTGAATCTATTGCAGAACAAACAACGAAAAATATAAACAAGTTGTTTTCTATTTGATGAACCACCCATTTAGAAAAAGATGGGGGCAAAATTTTCTAGTAGATAATAATCTATTAAAAAAAATAGCTCATACTATTAATCCAAAGCCTGATAATTGTATTTTAGAGATTGGACCAGGGGAAGGCGCGTTAACTGAAAAAATATTTCCTGATGTTAATGAAATGATAGGAATTGAAATAGACCCATTATTAATTGAAAAATTGAAAAAGAATAATATGCTAAAAGAATTAAATATAATTAAAGGTGATGTTTTACTATATGAGATAGATAATTTACCAATTTCTAATCCAATAAGAGTTATTGGGAATATTCCTTATAATATTACTACTCCGATAATTTTTTGGTTAATTGAACAATTAGATTATTGGGATGATGCATTTTTAATGGTTCAAAAGGAAGTAGCAAATCGTTTAGTTGCTAAAACATCCACAAAGGCCTATGGAAGATTAACCGTTGTTGTAGGAGCTTATTTAAACATAGAAGCTATGTTTTCGATTCCTCCTGATGTTTTTATCCCTAAACCAAAAGTTGAATCTGCATTTATTCATTTAACCAAAAAATCAAAACCACTTATTGATGATAAAAATTATATTCAATTTAATAAAATTGTATCAAGCGCCTTTAATCAGAGACGTAAAATGCTGAAAAACTCAATGAAAAGTTGGGATTTTTCAGATCAAATAATCAAAAATATTGATTTTACCCGTCGGCCAGAGACGTTATCTATTAAAGAATTTGCTTCATTAGTTGAATAAAATAAACTTCTTAACAGCATCCTTGAGTTGTATAGGTTATGTAGTGTAAATTTATTGGCTAATCTAGAATAATTATAACGAGGTATAAATGGCAAAAACTGGAAGAACAGTAAATGAGTCTAATCGAAGCTTGAGTAGATATTTGGAAGAAATTGGTGATTTTGAACCGTTGAATCCTGATAGAGAAGTAGAACTCGCGATTAAAATTAAACAAGGGAATCATACTGCATTAGAAGAGCTTGTTAAGGCTAATTTACGTTTTGTTGTATCAGTAGCTAAGGATTATCAAGGTCAAGGATTACCTTTAACAGACTTAATTAATGAAGGAAACCTTGGTTTAATTAAAGCTGCAGGTAGATTTGATGAGACAAGAGGGTTTAAATTTATTTCATATGCAGTTTGGTGGATAAGACAATCAATTCTTCAAGCCCTTGCGGAGCACTCTAGAATCGTACGTTTACCTCTAAATAGAGTTGGTACAATTAGTAAAATTACTAAGACAGCTGAAAAGCTTGAAGCTGAAATTGAACGCTCACCAAATGAAAAAGAAATTGGTAGACAATTAAATATGACTCCTGATGAAGTTATAGATGCAATGAGGATATCAAGAAGGCATCAATCATTAAATGCTCCCTTCAGAGATGGTGATAAAAATTCTCTTATTGATATAATTAAAGATGAAAATCAATTGGAACCAGACACTCCTTTGATGAATGATTCGTTAAAAGATGAAATACGCAACTCTCTTGACACACTTAAGGATAGAGAGAGAATGGTAATAAAAATGTACTTTGGAATTGAAAGAGATTATGCTCTTACATTAAATGAAATTGGTGAAGAGTTTAATCTTACACGTGAGCGTGTAAGGCAAATTAAAGAAAAAGCAATTCGTCGTTTAAGACATCGTTCTCGTAGTAAAACATTAAGAAATTATTTAGGATAATTCTTCTAAGGAGGTGAATGTACATTGGTTGAAGTAACTGTAAGAGATGGTGAACCCCTAGAGCGTGCTCTAAGGCGTTTTAAAAAGAAATGGGAAAGAGCTGGAATCTTGCGAGAAGTAAGACAAAAAGCATATTATGTTAAGCCTAGTGAAAGAAAGCGTGCTGAGAGAAAAAAAGCAGCAAGAAGAATGACTAGAATATCCCATTATTAAATCGAAAAATATAAAAATGAAAGTTCGTGAAAAGGTTCGGGTGTTATTCCTGAACCTTTTTTATTTTAATATATGTTGATTCGTAGTATTTCTGGTATACGAGGTTTGGTCAACTCTCATTTGACAAAACAATTTTGTTATAATTTTGCTAATGCAATGCATGAAATAATCCCTGATGGGGTGATTATGATTGGTAGAGATACGCGTCCATCAGGAGAGGAATTATTGACACATGTCTCTGATCAGTTGCTAAATTGTGGTAGAAACATTATTACATTAGGTATTGTTCCTACTCCTACAATTCAATATATGGTACAAAATACAGAAGCACAAGGAGGCATAGTAATTACTGCGAGTCATAACCCAATAGAATGGAATGGATTTAAATTTATTAGAAATGACGGCACATTCTTTAGGCCTGATGAATGTAAAAATCTTTTTTCAATCATGGATGAAAATAATTTTTCAATACATGAAAATGATATGGGTGAGATTATGCAGGATGTTAATGCTGTTCAAAAACACATTATTAATATCTTGGGATTAAGTTGTCTTGATATTAATAAAATCCGTAATAAAAAATTTAATGTGGTTATCGATGCGATAAATGGCGCAGGATACGATGCATTACCAACGCTTCTTGAAGCTTTAAACTGTACTGTTATTCCTATTAATTGCAATCCTAGTGGTGATTTCATTAGAGGTGCAGAGCCGCTACCAAAGAATCTAATAATGTTAAGTGAAACTGTTTTAAAAACAGAAGCAGATATCGGACTAGCTATTGATCCAGATGCGGATCGTTTAGCTGTAGTATCTAATAAAGGAATGCCAATTGGTGAAGAATATACTTTGGCTTTAGCTGCTGATGGATATATAAAAGAGAAACAATCAGAAGAGACATTTGTAATTAATTTATCTACATCAATGGTATTAGAAAAAATAGCAAATCAACATAATTGTAAAGTAATTAGAACACCTGTAGGTGAAATTAATGTTGTGGAAAAAATGATAGAAATAGATGCCGAATTAGGAGGAGAGGGCAATGGAGGTATTATATTAAAAGAATCACATTTTGGCCGTGATTCTCTTGTTGGAAGCGCAATGGTTTTAAACCGATTATCTCAAACTAATGAAAGTTTACATGATATTTATATAGGTCTTCCTCAGTTTGTAATTGTTAAGGATAAAATCGAAATTTCCAAGAACGTACTTAATGATCTAATAAATCATTCAAGAAAGATTTTCGATGATGCAAATTTGAATATTGAAGATGGGACAAAATTTACATGGGATAATAAATGGGTTCATTTACGAAAGTCCAATACCGAGCCAATTGTACGAATATATGCTGAGGCAAAAGATAAGGAAACAGCTCAAGATTTAATTGATAAGGTTAAATCTTTTATAAATGATTAAACCTATTATGATATATAATCATAAAATAGATCAAGTTGGGTGCTCAGAAAGAGTAAATAGAATATTTTCAAGAAGCATTAAAACAGAATCCAAAATATGGGCTTTGTATAAAATACTAAGCATGATAGATCTAACTACTTTAGAAGGAAGCGATTCTCCTGGAAAAGTGAAACAGTTGTGTTATAAAGCTTCACATTTACATGATAAGTATCCTAACCTACCCAAGGTTGCTGCAATATGTGTTTATCCAAGTATGGTATCAATTGCTCACGAATCATTGAAAGGTACAAATATAAAAACAGCATCTGTAGCGACAGGGTTTCCCAGTGGAATGACTAACTTTAAAGCAAAACTAGATGAAGTAAAATATGTGATTGATGAAGGAGCAGAAGAAGTTGATATGGTGATATCAAGAGGTCATTTTTTAAGTGGTGAATTAAACTATGTTTCTGATGAAATAGCAAAGGTTAAAACAGCATGTGGTAATGCAAAACTAAAGGTTATCCTTGAAACGGGAGAACTTAGTACATTAGATAATGTGAGAAAAGCAAGTGACTTAGCAATGGAATCAGGGGCAGACTTTATCAAGACGTCTACAGGAAAGATTTCAGAAAGTGCTACCCCTACTGTAGTATTAACAATGCTAGAAGCAATACGAGATTATTATAAAAAAACAGGTAAAAAGATTGGAATGAAGCCTGCGGGAGGGATAAGCAAATCAAAACTTGCTATACAATATCTAGTTATGGTGAAAGAAACACTTGGAAATGATTGGCTCACACCTAATTTATTTCGATTTGGTGCAAGCTCTCTTGCAAACGATGTTTTGATGCAAATAATTAAGCAGAACCAAGGTAATTATCAATCTTCAAATTATTTTTCCTTAGATTAAGTTATGCCTAAAAATAGTAAAGCGAAAAAAAATTCATCAATATCGTGGAAATACAGCAGTGCATTAGAAAGTGTAGAGCATATTTCAATTTCTCCAGTTTATAATTTGTTTATTGGTGGGAAATTTGTCAAGCCTATATCAAAAAAATATTTTTATTCTACTAATCCAGCTAATGAAGAAAAACTAGCTAAAATAGCATTAGCTGGAAAATCCGATGTTAATAAAGCTGTATTGGCTGCAAGATCAGCTTATAATAATGTATGGGAAAAAATGGATCCTAAAGAAAGAGGAAAATATATATACCGTATTGCAAGATTAATCCAGGAAAAATCAAGAGAATTAGCAATTATCGAATCTTTAGATGGTGGGAAACCAATAAGAGAATCAAGAGATATTGATATTCCTTTGGCTGCTGCACACTTTTTTTACTATGCAGGTTGGGCTGATAAACTAGATTATGCTTTTCCAGGTAGAAGAACTTCATCAATTGGAGTTGCAGGTCAGATTATACCATGGAACTTCCCTCTATTAATGGCTGCCTGGAAAATAGCACCTGCACTTGCATCAGGAAATACCGTTGTTTTAAAGCCGGCAGAAACCACACCTTTAACTGCTCTTAAGCTTGCTGAAATTATTCAAGAGTCTGATTTACCTCCTGGGGTAGTTAATATTATTACTGGAGATGGCACTACAGGTGAGTTGTTAGTAAATAATCCAAAAGTAGATAAAATTGCATTTACTGGATCTACTGAAGTAGGTAAAATGATAATTAATTCTTTAGCCTCATCAAAGAAAAAGTATTCTTTAGAATTAGGAGGTAAAGCTGCCAATATTATTTGTGAAGATGCAGCGATTGATCAAGCGGTTGAAGGAATAATTAATAGTATATTCTTTAACCAAGGGCATGTATGTTGTGCAGGTTCAAGATTATATGTTCAAGAAAGCATCTCTAATCAAATAATATCAAAATTGCATAATAGAATGGATCACTTAATCTTAGGAGATCCATTGGATAAAAATACTGATGTAGGAGCTATAAATTCTAAATCACAATTAAAAAGAATTAAAATGTATTTAGATATTGGTAAAAATGATGGGGGCGTTATTTATCAATCAAAACATTCTATTCCAAAAAAAGGTTATTGGTGTGCTCCAACTCTTTTCACTGATATCAGCCAATCTCATAGGATTGTACAAGAAGAAATTTTCGGTCCGGTTTTAGCAATTCAAACGTTCCGTACTATTGATGAAGTAATAGCTAAAGCCAATAATAGCCCGTATGGATTGTCTGGGGGTATCTGGACAGATAAAGGTTCAAAAATCTTTCAGGTGTCTAAAGAAATTCGAGCAGGGGTAATTTGGGCAAATACATTTAATAAGTTTGATCCAACATCTCCTTTTGGGGGCTATAAAGAAAGCGGTATTGGTCGAGAAGGTGGATTAGAAGGATTGTCGCCTTATGTTAATATTGTAAATAGAACTTGATATATGAATGTATCGTTAGATATTAAAAAAACTTATAAGCTATATATAGATGGAAAGTTTTCAAGGACTGAATCTGGAAGATATTTACAATGGGTCAATCCCAAAAAAAATCAAACAATCAATTTCTGTCGTGCTTCAAGAAAAGATTTTAGAAATGCTGTTCAGGCTTCTAGAAATGCATTTAATAATTGGAATAATTTATCGGGATATAATAGAGGTCAAATATTATACCGTATTGCTGAAATGTTAGATAGCAGAAAAGAACAATTTATTTCTGAATTAATTTTTCAAGGAAATAGCAAAAAACAATCAGTTCAAGAAGTAAGAATGTCAATTGATCGTCTAATATATTATGCTGGATGGTCAGATAAATTTCAGCAAATATTTAGTAGAGTGAATCCAGTATCGACACCTCATTATAATTTTTCAGCGCCCGAAGCAACGGGTGTAGTATCTATTATTGCACCAAAAAATTCTTACTTATTAGGCTTTATATCTGTTATTGTACCTGCTGTAGTTGGTGGAAACACTGTTGTTGTATTAGCTTCTGAAAATAATCCACTTTGCGCAATATCTTTTTCAGAAGTATTACATTCATCTGATGTTCCTAAAGGTGTAATTAATATTTTAAGCGGATTTAGTAATGAATTAGTAAATCATTTTTCATCACATATGGATGTAAATGCAATAGTTAATTGTGGATCAGATTTAAAAGATTCTGAATTAATTAAAAGAAATTCTTCATTAAATGTTAAAAGAGTTTTTGATTATGGATCTATTGATTGGATGGATCCCGATTCACAAGATCCTTACCTTATAATGGATTGTCAAGAGATTAAAACAACTTGGCATCCTATAGGTTATTAAAATTTAATATTATTTGATGTCTCAATCAGTAGTAAAAGGCGCTGAGCTTAAACTCAAAATTCAATCTTTGGCCTATGGTGGAAAGGGTGTAGCCAGGCATCAGAATTTTGTTATATTCGTAAATAATGCTCTTCCTGGAGAAGAAGTTCTAGTGTTTATTTATAAAATACGAAGGGGTTATGCTGAAGCTAGAGTAATAGAAACATTATCAGAATCTCCATATCATGTAAAGCCTAATTGTAATCATTTTAAAGTTTGTGGCGGATGTAGTACACAAAACCTTGATTATGATGAGCAGGTAAAGCAAAAAGTTAAACAAGTAGTAGATATTTATATTAGGCAAGCAGGAATAGATGATTTTACAATTGAAAATGTAGTTCATGCTACAAACCAATATAATTATCGAAATAAAATGGAATTTTCTTTTAGCAATCGACCATGGTTCTTAGATGGAGATGAAAAAAATAATTCAAAATTTGCACTTGGTCTTCATGCCCCTAGACGTTATGATAAAATTGTAGATATTGAAGAGTGTCATATACAAGATAAGGATTTTAATAAAATTTTAGATATAGTGCGAACGGAAGCAATAAAAAATAAAATTAAACCATATGATAATAAAACAAACAATGGTTATTTACGTCATTTAATGCTTCGGAAGGGATTTTATACTGAAGAATTAATGGTGAATATTGTTACAAGCTATGAAGACCCAAGTAAATTACAATCAATAAAGAATGCAGTAATAGATAACTTTCCTGATATACAATCTATTGTTAATAATATAAATACTCGTAAGGCAGATGTTGCTTATGGTGAAAAAGAAATTAATTTGCATGGAGATTCTTTCATACGAGAGCAGTTGGGAGATATTACTTATGAGGTTTCGGCAAATTCTTTTTTTCAAACTAACAGCGAGCAAGCAGTAAAATTATTTCAAACAGTACAACATTATCTTGATCTTAAAGGAGATGAAATTATTTTTGATCTTTTTTGTGGTACTGGATCGATATCATTATTTTTAGCAAAATTAACTAAAGAGGTATATGGATTTGATGTAATTAAAACCGCGATAGAAGACGCAACTAGAAACTCAGTTATTAATGGGATAGGAAATGCCAAATTTCATAAGGTTAATCTAGATACTTATTTTAAAAAAGGTAGAAATATAGAACATTTTCCTATTCCTGATGCGTTAATTATTGATCCACCAAGATCTGGTATACACAAAAATATGTTAAAATCATTACCCAAATTTAAAGCAAATAAAATAGTTTATGTTTCTTGTAATCCAACTACTCAGGCTCGAGATATAGTTCAGTTAATTCATTGGGGTTGGAAATTGCAATCAATGACATTAGTTGACATGTTTCCACATACACCACATATTGAAACAGTTGCATTATTAAAAAAGAATTAATATAAATCCATCCTTTATATCTTAATTATTCTAGACTTAAATTTTTATCTATGAGACGATGGTTTAGAAAACTAATACGGAACAGTTTCTTCCAGGTTGGAGCTGGTTTATTTATAGTGATGCTGATTGGCGGATTTATAATTATGTATTTAGAAGCTGGTGAAATAACAGAAAAAGAGACTCCTTTCTGGTGGGCAATAGTTACTATGACAACTGTAGGGTATGGTGATTTCTCTCCTACCACTCCAGAAGGAAGAATATTTGCTGTTTTTATTATGTTTGCAGGAATAGCGCTAGTATCTCTATTAACTGCATCTATTTCATCTATATATGTAGCAAAAAGAATTCGGGAGGATAAAGGTTTGGAAAAAGTAAATATAAGTGATCATATTGTTTTATGTGGTTGGAATAAAAATGCTGAATCAATTATTGATTCATTAAGAAATCTATCTAATAAAGATTCACTACATTTAATACTTGTAAATGAAATTCATGAAGACATTGTTAATCATTTACGAAATAAATATAAAGATATAGATTTATATTTTGTTGCTGGTGATTTTACTAGTGAAGAGATATTAAAAAGAGCCAGTATAGAAGAGGCTCATACAGTAATTATTATCCCTAATATAGATGATGAAAAAATTGGTTCCCCAGATGAAAAAACAATTTTTGCTACACTAACCATAAAAAGTTTATCATCAAATGTCCGAGTTGTTGCATATCTCATACAAAGAGAAAACTTGACGCATATTAGAAGAGCCAATGTGGATGAAGTAGTATTAAGTGATGATTTTGGTGCCTATATGATAGCCTCTCATGTTATGGATCCTGGAATTCCACAAACTACAAAAGGTCTGTTAAATGCAGGTTCCGAAGAGAGGTTGAGGCGCGTTGATATCCCATCGCAATTTATAGGACGATCTTTTGATGATTTGTTTGAATATTTTCGATCTACAAATGGATGGATTCTTGTTGGATTATTCTCTGAAGAGGAGAACTTAGGAATCGGTGAAGTTTTATCTGCAGACTCATCTGCATTAGATGCATTTATTGAAAGAAAATTAAATGAGGGTGGGATTTCTCTGCAAGAAGAAAGCAAAGTTACTACTGTAATTAACCCCAAAAGTAATTTTTTAATTGAAGAAGGCCAACGAGCCATCATAATTCCTTGAGGTGCATATGGATATTAATGAATTAAAGCAATTTGAGATATTTAAAAACTTAAATGATAAAGAAGTATCATTATTTAAAGAAAAAATGAAGAAAATTACAATACCTGAAGGTGAGAATTTTATTGTTGAGGGCGAAGTTGGAGATTCTATATATCTTTTATTGAAAGGTAGTGTAAGAATTAATCAGGCCCTTACGCTTTCCATGCATAAGGGAGGGCTTGATAATCGTGAAAAAGCTATTATTAATTTGTCTGCAAATATAAAACCATTATTTGGTGAAATGTCATTATTCGATAAAGATGATCGTCGTAGTGCAAGTGTTAATGCTATTACAGAATGTCAATTAAGTCAATTAATGAAAGATGATTTATTCTCAATTTGTGACAAGAATACAGATATAGGATATAGAGTAATGAAAAATCTGGCCAAGATTCTTTCTAGGAAAGTATTAGAGACCAATCAAAATGTATTGAAATTGACAACCGCTTTTAGTCTTGTTTTAGAAAGATAATCCAGCCTCTTTATTGGATTTAACTATTTCATGTCTTCATCTCAACTAGATAAAGTTTATAATCCAATAAACATTGAACATAAATGGTACCAATATTGGATGGATAATAATTATTTCCATTCTAAACCAGATTCAAATAAAGAACCGTATACAATTGTAATTCCTCCTCCGAATGTTACCGGTAAGCTCACTATGGGTCATGTATTAAATAATACTATCCAGGATGTATTAATTAGGAAAGCAAGAATGGAAGGGAAGGAAGCTTGTTGGGTTCCAGGAACAGATCATGCATCTATTGCAACAGAAACCAAAGTAGTAAAAATGTTAGAGGATAAAGGAATAAAAAAAGAATCTTTATCAAGGGATGAATTTTTAAAGTATTCTTGGGAGTGGAAAGAAAAATATGGTGGTATCATCATACAACAACTTAAAAGATTAGGTTGTTCTTGTGACTGGGATAGAGAACGATTTACTATGGATGATAATTATAATAATGCAGTATTGGAATCTTTTGTTGAGTTGTATAATAAAGGGTTAATTTATAAAGGGTTCCGTTTGGTGAACTGGTGTCCTATATCTCAATCAGCAATTAGCGATGAAGAGGTAATACATGAAGAAGTAAACGGTCATTTATGGAATTTCCGTTATCCAATTAAAGATTCAGATGAGGTGTTGATAGTTGCAACTACTCGACCAGAAACAATGTTAGGAGACACAGCTGTTGCTGTACATCCTAAAGATAAAAGATTTAAACATTTAATTGGTAAGCTAGTTATTTTGCCATTGGTTGAACGTGAAATTCCTATTATTGGAGATGAGTATGTTGATATGGAATTTGGAACTGGTTGTGTCAAAGTAACACCTGCACATGATCCAAATGATTTCAATATAGGGAAACGCCATGATCTTGAATTTATAAATATTATGAATGATGATGCTTCGCTTAACTCTAATGTTCCAGAAAAATATAGGAATTTATCAAGAGAATCTGCTAGAGAGAAAATCCTTCATGATATAAAATCTATAGGTTGTTTAGAAAAAACAGAAGATTATATTCATAAAGTAGGTTTTTCTGAAAGGGGCAATGTCCCTATTGAATATTATATGTCAAGTCAGTGGTTTTTGAAAATGAGTGAATTATCAAAGCCTGGATTGCAAGCTGTTAATGATGGACTAATAAATTTTCACCCTCAACATTGGGTTAAAACATATAATCATTGGATGGAAAACATTAATGATTGGTGTATCAGTCGCCAATTATGGTGGGGTCATCGTATACCTGTATGGTATCATAATGAAAATAAGGACAGCATACATGTATCTCTTAATGGGCCACCTGATCCAGAAAATTGGTCACAAGATGAGGATGTTCTTGATACTTGGGCCTCATCCTGGTTATGGCCATTTGCAGTTCATAAATGGCCAGAAAAGAATCAAGATTTATCATACTATTATCCAACAGCATCGCTGGTTACTGGACCTGATATTATATTTTTCTGGGTTGCACGGATGATAATGTCTGGTTTTGAGTTCATGAACGATTTACCGTTTAAAGATGTTTATTTTACTAGCATTTTAAGAGATGAAAATGGAAAAAAATTCAGCAAATCATTAGGAAATTCACCAGATCCTTTTACTCTTTTTGATGAGTATGGTACAGATGCAGTTCGATTTGGAATTATGTTAATGGCTCCACAGGGTTTAGATGTTTTATTTTCATCTAAAGGCCTTGAGGTTGGTAGGAATTTTATTAATAAGCTATGGAATGCTTCTAGGTTTGTATTAATGAACATTGAAGATGATATAAGTGATGAAATTTTAGATAATGATTTAAAACTCCCTGAATTATGGATATTAAATCGTTTACAAATTGCAACTGAACGTGTAAATAAACATTTAGATAACTTCAATTTCAATGAAGCTGCAAAAGTTGTTTATGAATTTACATGGAGTGATTATTGTGATTGGTATATTGAGATTGCAAAAACAAGTTTTAATAAAAATAATGACTCTTATACAAAAACGGTTAAGATTATTTCCAAATATGTTCTTAGAAATATAATTATTTTACTTCATCCTTATGCGCCTTTTGTTACAGAAGAAATTTGGTCAAAGATAAAAAACGAACGGGACTCTGATCTAATAATTTCACGTTGGCCAAAGGTTAATAAAAAATGGATAAATCAATCGGCAGAACAAGAAATGGAAATATTAAAAAATGTAATTTCTTCTGTAAGAACAATTCGTTCACAAATGAATGTTCCTCCAAATATACTTTGCAATATGGTTGTAAAATGTGAGGCAAAACAGAAATCAATTTTAAATTCTTATAGTTTAATAATTGAATCATTAGCTAAAATAGATAATATAGAAATGACTGTAGATGCAAAGAAGCCACCCCAATCAGCCACTGCAATTGTAGATAACATGGAAATTTTTATACCGCTACAAGGTATTATTGATCTTGATATTGAGAAGGATAGATTGCAAAAAAGAATAAATGAATTAGAACTACATTTAATAAATGTTAATAAAAAATTAAAAAACAAAGATTTTTTAAATCGTGCACCTAAAGATGTAATTTCCCGTGAGAAAGAAAAAAAAGAGAATATGGTTTTAGAGTTAGATAAGATCACAAGAAACTTTGAAATGATCCAATGAAAAAAATTGCAATATGGTTTTTACCCTGTGTAATTATATATAGTCAGTCTGTTGATGCAACAATGACTATCTATAAAAATGGACTTGCGTTAATAAAACAACCAGTCTCATGGATAATAGATAATCAATCTAATGAAATTGAATATGGGATAATTCCTGAAGGGATCAAGAAAAGTACTCCATATCTTAATTTATCAAATGGGAAAGTCTTTAATCAGAAGTTGAACTATAATATTTTTTCTGAAAATACACTATTTAAAAAGTCTTTAGGATCTTCTGTAACTATAACAACTATAGATGATGAAGATCAATTTGGTACATTAATTTCTATTTCTCCTGAAGGCTATACACTTCAGACACGACGGGATGTGATTTATATAAAGAAAAATCATGTGAAGCAAGTCGCGGTAAGAAAAATTATAGATAATCCAAGGACAAGGCCTGTTCTTCAATGGGATATTATTTCAGAAACAAATAATCCATCGGGTAATCTTATTTATATGACAAATGGATTTGAATGGAATGCTGTGTACAGAATGGAATTACTTGGAGATGGATCAGCAACATTAATTCCTGAAGCATATATATCTAATTATAGCAGTATAACATTTGATAATCTGAAAATTAAGTTAGTTGAAGGTATTTTGGGGAATAATCAAAAAAATTCAATTCGATCAAATAGAAGATTATCTTCTGTAGATAGAAATAGTGAAATGGGTACACAGATTGGAGAAGAATCCCCACTTGGAGATTATCACATATATAATTATCCTAAGAGATTTTCGTTTGGTAGCAATGAACATGTTTCGGTTAGATTATATGAATCTAGAAAAATCAATTATTCAAAGATTTATGTTTTTCAAAATGGAGAGAGAAGGCAAAAAGAAGAGCCTCTAGAAATAGAATTTCAGGTAGAGAACACAATTGAAAACAATCTTAATATACCTCTTCCACAAGGACGCATAGCGTTATATGAATACTCAGATTCGGCTTTAGAATTCACAGGTGAAGATAATGTAAAGCAAACACCAAAAGGGGAGGTGCTTACCATTCGCGCAGGAAGATCATTTGATGTGATTGGAAAAAGAAGAGTTGTTAACTTTGATAGACAAAGAAAGAGCGAGGAAGCTTCTATTGAAATATTAATTAATAATACAAAAGATGAGGAAATTAATATAAGGATAGAAGAAAAAATTCTTGGAGACTGGGTTATTAAAGATGCTTCAAATAATTATATAAAAAAAGATGCTACTACAATCCATTTTCCGTTATCCGTTTCAAATGGTAAAAAAGCTCTAGTAACTTATACTTATCGCAAGGAATGGAATTGATACCTTGTGTCGCAAACCGAATATAGTTTAAATACATCTATAAAAAATCTCAAGGGTGTAGGGCCTAAGAAATTACAGGCTTTCAACAATTCTTCTATTTATTCCGTAATAGATCTATTGAATTATTACCCTCGACGATATCTAGATAGAAGTACAGTGAAATTAATTAAAGATTTAAAGTTGCATGAAAGTGTTACTATTGTAGGAACTATAGAAGTGTGTGGCATAAGAAGAGCAAAAAACAGATCAATATTTGAAGCTATTATATCTGATGGAACAGGTTTTGTAAAACTCGTGTGGTTTAATGGGGCAAGGTATATTAAAAATTTGATAAGGAAAGACCATAGATTAGCTGTACATGGAAAGATAGAATTTTTTAATGGATATCAGATTTTACATCCAGATTATGATAAAATAGATGCAGATGTTGATCCAATAAACACTGGTTCTATTGTAGCATTATATCCGCTTACAAATGAGTTAAAAAAAGCAAAGATAGAGCATCGATTCTTTCGTCGAATAATGAGAGAAGCTAAACCATATATAGAAAAAGTTTATGATTATTTTGATAATCAATTCTTAGATAAGGAAGAATTGATATCATTAAAAAGAGCAATAAGAAATATTCATTTTCCAGATTCGATAATTGATCTAGAACTATCAATTGCAAGATTAAAGTTTGATGAACATCTTTTTCTTCAATTATTAATGGCCTTACGTAGATCTTCTATAAAAAGAATAAATACTAAACCGTTTGTGATTGGTGGAAATAAAGAAAAAAAAATAATTGATAATTTAGGTTTTAAACTTACAAATGCTCAAAAAAGAGTAATTAAAGAAATTAATAATGATATTGCTGGAAATAGCGCTATGAATCGTTTGTTACAGGGAGATGTTGGTTGTGGAAAAACAATTATCGCTATTATAACATCAGTAGTTGCAGTAGAAAATAATATGCAAGTAGCTATAATGGCTCCAACAGAAATATTAGCATATCAACATTATAAATCATTTATCAAATATTTAGATATGGTAGAAATAAGTTGTGCCTTAATTGTTGGCAAGCAAAATAAAACAGAAAAAGAAAAAGTTTTATTGGCATTAAAAGATGGGAAAATCAATATAGTTATTGGCACCCATGCTTTGATACAAAAAACAGTTAATTTTAATAAATTAGGATTAATAGTGGTAGACGAACAACACCGCTTTGGAGTTCTTCAGCGGGGTAATCTACTTAATAAGGGTGTCCAACCTCACTTATTAGCAATGACGGCTACACCTATTCCACGAACAATGGCGATTACATATCATGGAGATATGGATCTTTCAATAATTGATGAAATGCCAAAGAATAGAAAAAAGATTATAACTAAAGTAGTTAATGATAAAAGATTATTAAAAGTATATGATTTTATGAAAGATGAAATAAGTTCTGGTAGACAGTGTATTGTAGTATATCCCCTAGTAGAGGAAACAAAAAAATCTGACTTAGCGGCTGCAACAGAAGGATTTGAAAAATTAAAGAAAGTATTTAAAAATATAAACCTGGGTTTGATTCATGGGAAAATGAAAAAGTTGGAAAAAGATGCAATTATGGATCAATTTGTTAATAACACTATCAATATTTTAGTATCAACTACGGTAATAGAAGTAGGAATTGATGTACCTAATGCTTCTGTTATTCTCATTGAACATTCTGAAAGATTTGGCCTGACTCAACTACATCAACTACGTGGACGAGTCGGAAGAGGGTCCGCTAAAAGCTATTGTATTCTTGTAGAAAGAAATATGACAAAAAATTCAAAGATACGTTTAGAAGTATTGGAAAAAACTAGTGATGGTTTCATAATTGCAGATGAGGATTTAAAAATGCGAGGTCCTGGTAAATTCTTTAGTACGGAACAGAGTGGTTTCTTTAATTATAAATTAGCTGATATGATTAATGACGGAGCACTAATAAGGAAAGCTAGAGGTTGCGCACAGAGAATAGTTGATCAGGATCCAAAATTGGAAAATCACTTATTAATGAAACAGAGATTATTAAATGATTATTCTCAATATTTTAATACAATAAATATATCTTAGTAATGATGAATTATTGTCCAATATGTAAGAGTGAAATGAAATATATATTCACGACTAAAGATTATTTAGTATCAGGAGAACCTTTTGATATTATTGAATGTGATTCATGCCTTTTAAGAATTACAAATCCATTCCCGAATAAACATAACATTGGTAGATACTATTCATCTGATGATTATATATCACATAATGAAAATGCATCGGGAATATTTGATTATATTTATGGATTTGTTCGATCATATCAATTAAATAAGAAAAAAAAATTAATAGAAAATTATTGTGATAAGATTAATGGAAAAATTCTTGATATTGGATGCGGTACAGGGGAATTCTTGAGTGTTATGAAAAAAGATCATTGGGATATTAATGGAGTTGATACTTCAGAAAAGGCGAGAGAAATAGTTAAAAATAAGTTAAATATCGAAGTGATGGATCCTGATAGTTGGATAAGAAGCGATATACAATATGATGTTATTACTTGCTGGCATAGCTTAGAGCACGTTCATGAACCTTGGGTGTATTTAAATAAAATAAAAAAAAGCCTTAATCCTAATGGAATATTAATTGTAGCAT
Source organism: uncultured bacterium (assembly GCA_964442015.1). Lineage (GTDB taxonomy): Bacteria > Fidelibacterota > Marinisomatia > Marinisomatales > TCS55. The sequence goes on along the minus strand of CAYTYA010000002.1, from coordinate 19,749 downwards.
TACCTAATTATCACTCAACAGATGCAAAGAAGTATAAAGAATTTTGGGCGGCTTATGATACTCCACGTCATTTATATCACTTTACAATAGAATCAATAAATAAAATCATAAATCCTCATAAATTTAATATAAGGTCAATATATAGAATGAACTTTGATCCTTTTTATGTTTCAATATTAAGTGCAAGTCATATGGGTAAATCTGCAATAAATGGATTAATAAATGGTTTTATTTCATGGATGTCATCCATTTTATTTAAAGATAAATGCAGTTCGCTTATATATATTATTAAATAGAATCCATAAGGTATTTTATATTCAATAATTCTATATTTGCTGACTTTATTTGGATTAAATTGTATTTTTTATGGCACTTGAAAGTAAATTAACTGAACAACAATTATTTGACCAGCTTGTTTCATCTTTGGTTCATAGTGCTTGGGTGTATCTTGGTACGTTGAAAAACCCGATGAATGACGAGCTTGAAAAAGATTTAGAACAGGCTTCCATTCAAATAGATATGCTTGATATGATATATAAAAGAATGACAGGAAATTTATCTCAAGATGAAGAAAAGTTTTTTAGTGAAAATATACATGCATTAAAAATGAACTATGTTGAACAGAAAAATGATCCAAATGAAAAAAATGGTATTAACTCAACTAATAATCAAAAGGGAAAACAATCTTGAATTACTCCAATGATCAAACGAAAATAAATCGAATACTTGCTTCTATAGTATTAGCCATTTCTTTTATGGTTTATTTTTTAACAATGGCACCCACAGTATCATACTGGGATTGTGGTGAATTTATAGCAACATCATATATCTTGGGAGTGCCTCATCCTCCCGGAAGCCCCCTCTATTTACTCCTTGGTAGAATCTTTTCTATGATTCCAACAAATCCTGATATAGCATTTAGAGTAAATATTATATCTCCATTAGTAAGTGCTATCGCATGTATGTTATTATACTTAACGATTGTAAAAATAATATTGCATTGGAGAGGGAAAATAAAAGATAATACAGATATGCTTGTTGCATTTGGTGGAGCATTAGTTGGGTCTCTCACTTTTGCATTTACCGATAGCCATTGGTTTAATGCGGTCGAAGCGGAAGTATATGCTATGAGTACGTTTTTCACTGCCATAGTAGTATGGTTGATTTTGTTATGGTCTGAAAATGCAGATAATGATGGTAGTGAAAGATATATATTAATTATTGCCTATATGTTTGGTTTAGCAATTGGGGTCCACATTTTAAATTTATTAACACTTCCTTTTTTAGCTCTCATTATTTATTTCAGGAAAACAAAATTTGAATGGAAAACATTTTTTATTACAATGGGATTAACAGCAGTAGTATTTCTAGTAATCCATAATGGGATAATCAAAGGTCTCCCGAGAATGAGTAAGTTAATTGGCTTAGGAGGAGTTGGCATAGTTGTCTTAATTGTATTTGCAATTGTTATTTGGGCAATAAAAAATAAGCAACAATTATTATCTCTTATTTCTACTTCGATAATTCTTATTCTAGTTGGCTACTCAAGTTATGCTACTATATTCATTCGTTCTGGGCAAGACCCAATGATTGATGAAAATGATCCTGAAACAATTTCACGTGCTATATCTTATTTAGAAAGAGAACAATATGGCACAATAGGACAGCTACCAAGGAAATATATAAAGAACAAAGTTGGAACCCCATCTCATAAAGCGCAAGTTGTAGGAAATCCTGAAACTGTGAAAACTAACAATGGAAAATCGTATCGAGAGTTTTCGAGTAGACAAAATAGAAAATATATGTTTCATAATTTTAGTACTCAGTGGGAATTCTTTTGGGGATATCAGATGAAGAAGATGTATTGGCGTTATTTTCTTTGGCAATTTGCTGGCCGAGGTCCTTCAGGTGATCCTGGAGTAAGTTATTTTGGGGCTAATTCTCCTGCCCATCCTTCTCCGCAAGATGGTGTATATTGGTTTCAGTATGGACTACCTTTAGCTTTACTATTTGGTCTATTAGGAATATTTTATCATTTTAATAAAGATGGAGAGCTTGCATTTTCAGTATTCACCTTGTTTTTAATGACGGGGATTGCTGTAATACTTTATCTTAATCAGGATAATCCACAGCCACGAGAAAGAGATTACTCATATGTTGGTAGTTTTTTGGCATTTTCAATATGGATTGGACTTGGTAGTGCTTCAATTATTGAATGGTTATCAAATTTTTTCAAAGATAAACAGTATGGAACACGAATCATTTCATTTTTAGTTGTGTTTCAATTACTTGCAGTTCCTGGAATGATGCTTAAAGCAAATTATCATGAACATAATAGATCTGGCAACTTAGTTGCCTGGGATTATAGTTATAATTTATTGCAATCATGTGAGCCTAATGCTGTCCTATTTACAAATGGTGATAATGATACTTTTCCATTATGGTATTTACAAGAAGTTGAAGGTATAAGGAAAGATGTAACAGTTGCAAACCTGAGTCTGTTAAATACTCCATGGTATATCAGACAACTTAGAGAAATCAGAGAATATGAAACAGAAAGGTTTATTCCTCAAGGAAAATCTAATCTTCAGATTATCAAATTATCTGATCGTCAGATAAGAGATCTTACTAGAGGGTTGACTCCTTGGAAAAAAAGAGAAGTTACATTGCCAGTTGATACAAAAGAGAAAATAACATGGTCTGTTAAACCTACATATGCTGGACAAGCATTAAAGATACAAGATATGATGATTATGCAGATTATTAACGATTCTAAATGGGCATCTCCAATATATTTTGCTGTTACTGTGTCTCCAAGCAATCGACTAGGCCTTGAATCATATTTAGAAATGGATGGCTTAGCGTACCGACTAAGACCATATAAAACTAAAGGAATAAACCCTGAAAATATGTCAAAACATTTAATTACTGATTATGGACAAGAAGAATGGTCAAAGCCATATAATAGTAGTGAATGGAGAGATGACGAAGGTCGCGTTTGGTTTAAAGATTATGACCCCAGATATTTATTTAGACACTTAGGTAATGATGAAGTTTATTATAATGAACAAGTAATTCGATTACTTCAAAATTATAGAAGTGCATATATGCAGTTAGCTGTTCATTATTTCATGGATTTTCAAAAACTTCCAAAAGATCAAAAGGAAGCAGAAAAAGGAAAATTATTAAAAGCAAAAGTGATGCTTATTCTTGATGAAATGAATGAAAATATTCCTGATAATACAATTCGCATGGATTCAAAAGAACTGTATTATCAAATGGGTAGATTATACTATGGAGTAGGCCAAGGAGACAAATTACGAGATGTACTGGACAATTTATTGCTGAGAGAAGACATTTCTATCAAAGATAGATTGGATTATGGACAGTCATATCTTGTTGAGCTAGATGAGCCAGAGATTGCAAAGACAATTTATGAGTCATTATATAATTCATTCAATAATACTGAGAGAATAGTTCAAACAAGAGGAATAGAATCTGCTGGCCTATCGTCAAAATCGTGGAGACAATGGCAAAATAATTATTCAAATATTGTTTCTCATTTAGTTATTGCTTATCAAAAGCTTGAAATGAATACGGAGGCAGAAACAGTTTTAACTGGTTGGTTAGAACGAAACCCTAGTGATCGCCAAGCAAAAAAGTTACTTGATGAATTAAAAGGTACGTCACCCTAATCTTTAGGGCATTTAGCTATGGATACGATAGTTTCCATAATTATTCCTCATTGGAATGGAATTGATGTTTTATCAGAGTGTATTGATTCCTTAAATAATACTGCATATTCTAATTTTGAAATAATTGTTGTTGATAATGCTTCATCCGATGATAGTGTTGAATGGATAAAGAATAATCACCCCAAAATAAATATTGTAGAGAATGATCAAAATTATGGTTACGCAGGAGGATGTAATCGTGGTATAAAAATATCTAAGGGAGATTATATTGTATTTTTAAACAACGATACAATTCACGAAAAAGATTGGCTTAATAATTTAGTTTCCTTTATGGATAGCAATTCTGACTGTGCGGCTGTTCAACCAAAAATATTAAATTATTATGAAAGAGACAGATTTGATTATGCTGGTGGATCTGGTGGGTATATGGATGTATTGTGTTATCCTTTTGCTAGAGGAAGATTATTTTTAGAACAAGAGATAGATAATAAACAGTATGATGATGATACTAATTGTTTTTGGGCATCAGGTACAGCAATTATGGTTAGAAAAAAACATTTTCTTGAAGTTGAAAAATTTGATGAAAACTTTTTTGCTCATATGGAAGAAATTGATTTATGCTGGAAATTTCAACTTAAAGGTTATAGTGTTTATGCACATCCAAAATCAGTTATTTATCACAAAAATGCTGTTTCATTACCAATGACATCATTAAAAAAATTTATGTTAAATCATAGAAATTCGATTATTATGTTACTCAGTAATTATAAATTATTAACAACACTATATTTATTTCCTGTGCGTTATGCTCTTGAGTGGATAGCTATGGTTTATGCTTTAACAAAATTAGACTTTAGACATATGTTTGGTGTAATACAGGCGCATTTCTGGATTTTGTTTCATATCCATATTATTATTATTAGGAGAATTAAGATTAACCGTTTACGTACAATAGATGATTTGCAAATGATGAAATCAATGTATAAAGGAAGTATTGTTTGGGATTATTATATAAAAGGGAAGAAAACTTATCGAGATATCTTTTTCAGCCCATCTTCGTAAATATCTCTATTAGAAGGGTCAAGCTCCATAAGGATTTGAAGTATATTATTTTGTCGTAATATTTGTAATATTTGCGATAGTTCACTAGCGTGGGATTTTAAAAAATATAAAGTATAATGTTCCCTAGGAATTCTATCATATACTTCGTCAATACCTTTTATCATTAAATTAAATTGGTTAATAGATTCTTCAATTTCTCCATCTTTAAATAAATCTAATGCATAGTAATAAGCAAAACGAGCCTTTCTTAATCCATAATTTGATGACATATCATCTGTAAGTTGAACGCGTTTTGACCAGCCTTTAGGAAAATTACTCGAAGTACCTCGTAGAGCTATTGATCTAGCTATTTCATATTGTTTTGACCCCGCATTTGGTTCATATGTATCTATTTCACCGGCCAAAATCATATTTGCATAATATGCTAAAAAACTTGGGAGTGGTTCAAACATTACAGGGTCATAGTATAAACTTGATCCTTGATTAAAATGAAATTGTAGTGAATTATCAAAAAAACGTTGATCTTCATTTGTAGATATTAAAGCCTGTGCAAGAAAATTTTTCTTTCCATTTTTAGTAGCTGTTCCTTCAAATATAATTTGAATATTTAATTTAATTTCTAAATCAGACCATTCCTCATCCCATGAGTTATTGATGAAAAATCTTGAAATTTCATTTTTTAGATTTATTAAAATTTGTCTATCATCATTTTTTAATAATCTATCGTCCATTGTAACATCAATTTTAGAAAATTGAGCATTCAACAATGATACCAATAGAACAATAAAAAAGATTAATTCTTTTTTTGTTTTTACCATTATATTAGAAAATAGATCAAGCACGTAATACTGGCAAGTATATTTCATAATTCAACACTAGTTCATTTTTTAGACATAAATAGCTAATTTTTCATATGAGTAATATTAAAGAATTAATATCTGAGTATCCTGATGCTGAATATGTTTTGAAGCGAGCAGGTAAAATTGCATCAGAAAATAATAAACAGATATATGTTGTTGGCGGGTTTATTCGGGATCTTTTTATTCAAAAAACACCAGTAGAATTAGATTTAATGATTATAGGTGATGGTATAGAATTTGCTGAGATATTAGCAAAAGATTTAAAAGTGAAAAAAATCGTTCCTTTCGAGCAGTTTTCTACAGCAAAAATACCATATAAAAAAATAGATATTGAGGTGGCGGCAGCGAGAATAGAAAAATATGATGATAATTCACGAAAGCCAAAAGAAGTAATCTACACAGATTTAAAAGGTGATTTAATTAGGAGAGATTTTACTATTAATTCTATGGCAGTTGATTTGCTACCAGAAAATTATGGAGAATTATATGATCCTTATAGCGGTATAGTTGATTTACAATCAAAAAAAATCATTACTCCATTAAATCCAGACGACACTTTTTCTGAAGATCCATTACGTATGCTAAGAGCTGCTTATTTTGTATCAAAATTTAAATTTGATATTGATAAAGATTGTTATGATTCAATTATTCGTCAAAAAGAACGAATTTCTATTGTTTCACAAGAACGAATTACTACAGAATTATGTAAGATTTTATCTTCACCAACACCTTCTAAAGGTCTTATTATTTTACAAGAAACAGGTTTGATGAAGTTAATATTCCCAGAAATTGATGAAATGTATGGGATGGATCAAACGCCAGAATGGAATCACAAAGACATTTTTTTTCATACCATGCAAGTGGTAGATAATGCAGCAAAATTAACTCAAAAAATGGAAATTAGATTTGCTGCATTGGTCCATGATATTGCAAAGCCGGTTACTAGAAGAGTCGATAAGAAAAAAGGGTATACCTTTCACGGTCATGACGCTGTTGGAGAAAAAATACTAAATAAAGTCATTAAAAGAATGAAATTATCTAATAAACTTGGTGAATTCTTAAAAAGAATGACTTTATTGCATTTACGCCCAATTGCACTAGCAAAGAAAGATGTAACTGATTCTGCAGTACGAAGGCTTATGGTTGCGGCGGGTGATGATATTGATGATTTGATGATACTATGTAGAGCAGATATAACGACAAAAAATCCAAATAAAGTCAATAAATATATGAAAAATTTTGAACGAGTTGACAGCCTAATGAAAAATGTAAAAGAAAGAGATTTATTTAGAAAATTTCAATCACCTATTCGAGGAAAAGAAATAATGAAATTATGTGATTTGCAAGAAGGAAAGAAGATAGGTGAACTTAAAAAGGCCATTGAGGAAGCTATTCTGGATGGAAAGATTGATAACAATCATGATGATGCACTTAATTATTTATATCAGATAAAAGATAAATATATTCCGTAATTTATTTTATTAACCGAGGTAGTATTAGCTATATGAAATATTTAGCTTTATTTATAAATATTTTTACAGATCCAATTATTTCATTTCAGGAATTAAAAAAAGCAAATGATTGGAAAATATCTTTTATGCCATTAATAGTATTAATGGTATTAGGAGCCGTAAGCCTTCTACTATTAAAAGAGCTATATTATGATGTACAACTTGAACAATCCATTAAATGGATTGAGAATAGTTCACAGATACCTGAAGAGCAAAAAGAAGATGCATTAAAGAGTATATATGAATCTTTTGAAAACCCCAGACCATTTTCTATTTTTATAATGTGGATAACAAATATTTTTGCAGGGCCTCTAAGAATATTAATGACAACATTAATTGTCTTATTGATAGTGAAGTTTTTCTTTGGTGAAACATCAAGTTATACGCATTTATTGCCCTATATTTCATTTTCTTATCTAGTTACTGTACTTGAAACAGTAATTAAAATACCATTAATGCTTAATAAGTGGTCTATTGATGTTTACACAGGTCTAGGTTTGCTGGATATAGGTGAAAAAGGGACATTTATTAATAATTTATTTGCTGCAATGGATCTATTCAGCGTTTGGCGCATTATACTTATTGGATTAGGTCTAAGTGTATATTATAAGAAATCTGCCAAACCTTTTATAATAGCCATTTTTATTTATTGGTTATTTCAAATTAGTATTTTTGCCACACTTGGTTCTCTATTTATATAAAAATAATGGGTAAAAAATTAATTCTAATTATTTTCTTTTCTTTGGGGTATGCCCAAGAAGAGAATTTATCATTGGCTGATTGTATCCAAATTGCTCTAACAAATAAAGAAGCATTAAAAGCATCTGCTTTAGATGTAGAAAGTTCTAGACAAAGTATTAGAGGGTCTTACAGCAATATTTTGCCATATTTAATATTATCGTTATCGGGAAGCGTAACAGAGTCAAGTATAGGGAGTAATCTTACGGGATTTGAAGCTATTCAGGATAGTATTAGCAGCCAGAATAGTTCTTCTGCAAGTGTTTCATTATCACAAAATATATATGATGGCGGGAAATGGTGGAATAGTATTGCACAATCAAAAACTAATTATAAAATTGCTGAACAGTATGATAGACAAGTGAAAACGAACATTATAAGAGAAGTATATAGGAATTATTTTAATTACTTAAAATCTTTGCAATTACTGGATGTATCCCAAAGCAATTTAAATAGTTCTCAACAACAATTGGCTTTAACAAAACAGCGTTTTGATTTAGGATCTGCTAGAAAAACGGACTTATTAAAAGCTGAAGTGAGATATGGACAAGCTCGGGTAGATGTAGTTAACAATGAAGCTGTATTAAAAAATGCATATTTAAGTTTAAAGAATGCAATGGGAATTGTAAGAACGGATAGAGATTTTATAGTTAATGATGATGTTTTCTTTTTAGATACAATCCCTGATTTTGAAAATGGATTTGAATCTATTCAAAAATTTAATCCAAGCGTTTTGGCTAAAAAAAACCAAATAACAAGCGCTGAGTATAGTGAAAAAATAGCAAAAGGATCCAGATTGCCTAATATATCAGCTTCAGCAAATTATTCTGGTAATTCTGAAGATTTTCAGAAATTATCAAAAGAATGGGATGAAAACTGGAGAATGAATACAAGCTTATCTTTCTCTATTCCTATATATACAGGCAATACATTATCTACTAGCATTCAAAAGGCTAAATTAAATGTAAGAAAGCAGGAATCTGAGTATTTAACTCAACTACAAGACTTATCAGTCCAACTGGAGTTAATTCTAGATCAACTTAATTATTATAAAGAAGTGATCCCTATTAATGAAAAAGTATTGGCTTCTGCTGAAGAAGATGTAAAATTAGTTCAGGAGCGATATAGCTTGGGATCCGCAAGTATTTTAGAAGTACTGGATGCTCAAGTGTCTTTAGTTAGTGCGCGATCATCATTAATTAGAAGCAAATATGATAGCATGATTGAACAAGCAAGCTTGAAAGCGATTTTGGGTACGCTGGATACAGATTTATAAATACTTTAGGAGATTGAATTGATGAAAGAATTATATAAAAAGAATAAAAAATTATTTATTTCTGGCCTTATTGGCTTGCTAATTATTTTAATCATAGTTGGAAATATTTTCCGGGATGATTCAGAAGTTATCAATGTGGAGACTGAAAAAATTGGTAGGCAGACAATCATTCAAAAAGTGAATGCAAGCGGAAAAATACAACCTGAAAGTGAAGTAAAAATAAGCGCAACTTCTTCAGCAATCATCGATTCCATAACTGTAGTGGAGGGGGAATATGTTAAAAAGAATCAGCATCTTATTTCTCTTGATAGAAAACAATTACAGGCTAATGTTGATCAAGTAACCTCTGCTGTTCGTTCTGCCTCCGCTAGAGTAAAGCAGGACAAAGCAAATAGAGAACGTGTTGAGCGTATTTATGAACAGGGGCTTGCCTCTGATCAAGAACTTGAGGGAGCACAAGCTGCATATGAAATCTCAAAAAGCCAACTTGACCAATCACGGGCAAGTTTAATGGTGTCACAAGATGCGTTAGATAAAGCAAGATTAGTTTCTCCTCAAAATGGGATTGTAACTAAAATAAATAAAGAAGTTGGCGAAATGGCGATGGGTGGGATGTTTTCTTTAGATGTGTTAATGATTATAGCTGACCTTAGTAGAATGGAAGTTATTGTTGACGTAAATGAAAATGATGTAGTTAGTATTTCAATAGGTGATACGTCTGAAATTGAGATTGATGCATATATAGATACAGTGTTTTATGGTGTTGTGAGTGAAATTGCACATATGGCTGAAACATCAAATTTTGGAAGTCAAGAACAAGTAACAAATTTTAAGGTAAAAGTACGTATGCTTGATGTGCCACCTAATATTAGACCAGGAATGAGTGCTACCGCTAATATAATTACGGAAATAAGAAAAAATGCCTTAGCTATTCCCATTCAAAGCCTAACTGTTCGGGAATATGGCTCTGAACATAAACTATTTGGCAAAGAGAATAGTAAAAAATGGGATGAAGATGAAGAAGGTGGTGAACCAGATAACAACTCTAAGAAAAAAGAATTGGAAGAACTGGTTTTTATTGTTGCTGATAAACAAGGAGGAGTTCAAAGAGATGGAGAAGTTTCAGAGATTAAAAACCTAAAGGAAAAGAAATTTAAACGTGGGAGCCAATTCGCCCATATAAGACCAGTAAAAGTTGGAATCTCTAGCGAAACTCACTACGAATTATTAAATGGATTAGAAGAGAATGATCTTATAGTAATAGGGAATTATAAAGCAGTAAGTAAGGAATTAAAGCATAATATGCAGGTTAGCACTGAAAAGGATGATAAGGAATAATCATATCTTTTGAGTTCTTTAATATCACTTCAAAATATCAAACGCCATTATGAGGTTGGAGATGAAATAGTTCGCGCCTTAGATGGTGTTGATTTAACAATAAATCATAACGAGTATATATCCATTATGGGACCATCGGGCTCAGGTAAATCTACATTGATGAATATGATTGGATGCCTTGATACACCTAGTAAAGGGACCTATGAATTTGAAGGTGAACTTGTACATGATATGGATGATAATCAATTGGCATCTATAAGAAATCGTAAAATTGGATTTGTATTTCAAACTTTCAATTTACTACCAAAAGCAACAGCTTTACATAATGTTGAAGTTCCACTTATCTATTCTAATATTCCTAAAGATGAACGCATAGATAAAGCAAGCAAAGCATTAACTGAAGTCGGTTTAAATGACCGGATGTATCATCGCCCAAATGAATTATCTGGGGGGCAACGACAAAGAGTTGCTATTGCTAGAGCGCTTGTTAATGATCCATCAATCATTTTAGCTGATGAGCCCACAGGGAACCTTGATTCAAAAAGTGGAGATGAAATTATGAATATTTTAGATAGTCTGTATGATAGAGGGAATACAATAATTCTTGTAACGCATGAAGAGTATATTGCTAATCATGCACATCGGATTATTAATATTTTTGATGGAAAGATCAAAGAAGATAAGATTGTTAAAAGGAAATAATTATTATGTTTTTTGAAAGTTTACGGATTTCACTATCATCGATTTATATGAATAAACTTCGTTCAAGCCTTACAGCTTTAGGAATCATTATTGGTGTTTTATCCGTAACAGTAATGGGGACGCTTATTTCAGGGTTGGATCGTTCATTTGAGAATAGTATGTCATGGCTTGGTAAAGATATTTTATATATCAGTCGTTGGGAATGGTTTAGCGATATGGAATGGTGGGAAGTCCGTAATAGACCACGCATAAAGTTATCTTATGAGGATAAAATCAGGGAAATGTCTGATTATGCTCTTGCCGTATCTCCGGTAATGCAAAGAGGTGCTTCCTTATCTTTTGATGATAAGAATACACAAACACAAATTTTTGGAACAAATGTTGAATATATGGAAACTGTAAATGAAGATATACAAATTGGCAGGTTTTTTAGTAAAGGAGAGGAAAGATCAGGAACTAGAGTAACTGTTATTGGGAATGGTATAAAAGATGCATTTTTTGAATATCAGGATCCAATTGGAAAATATATTAAAATAGATGGAATAAAATTTAGAGTCATAGGAGTCTTAGAGAAACAGGGAAAGTTTCTTGGGTTATTTAGCGTAGATAACCAGGCAATTCTTCCAATAGGAGCCTATACTCGGTTATTTTCAAAAAGGGGATTTATGCGCTTGAGCATTAAGGTTGATGAGCAAAAAATAGATGATGCAAAAAGTGACATACAAGCAGTCATGCGAAGGATAAGAGGCTTGAAGCCGGGAGAAAAAGATGATTTTGCTATTAATCAAACAAAGGCATTTGAAACGCAGTATAATACCCTAAAATATGCAATTGGAGGGACAGGCCTTTTTATAACAATTTTATCTCTTATTGTAGGAGGTATTGGAATTATGAATATTATGTTTGTATCAGTTAAAGAAAGAACCCGAGAGATTGGTGTCCGAAAGGCAATTGGAGCAACTCCTAATATGATACTGATTCAATTTTTATTTGAAGCAATAACAATATGTGTAATTGGGGGGTTGATTGGTTTAGCATTAGCATTTGGCATAAGTTTTTTTATTAATAAAATATTTCCATCAACCTTGCCTTTATGGCTATCCATAGTATCTATCATCATGAGTATATTTGTTGGAGTCATATCAGGTATAATTCCCTCTTATCAAGCTGCTCGTTTAGATCCAATTGAAGCCCTACGTTATGAGTAAATAATGAGCGGCTTTAGTAGAGTAAAAGATGGTATTAAGGAAAGTTTTGGTATGGCCATTGATGCTATACGTCAAAATAAGTTACGTTCCATTCTTACCTTGCTTGGTATAAGTATAGGTGTTTTTTCAGTTATTGGTGTAATGACAGCTATACGAACACTTGAATCATCGGTTGAATCTGGATTAAATGTGTTTGGCACGAATACGTTTGTGATACAAAAATGGCCTGGTATTATGGTTAATCATAGGGATGAAAAATACAGGAATCGAAAAAATATTGATTATCCTCAATATGAAGAATTTAAACGTAGAGCTAGAATGCCTATAATGGTAAGTGTTTCAGAAGGAACGAGCGCTAGAAATGTCAAATACCGTGATAAATCTGTAAAAAGATCTATTGAACTAGTTGGCGGCGATGAAGGCACTGTTAGAACATATAATACATATATTGCAGATGGACGAAATGTTACTAGAGATGACGTACATTCTGCTCGAAACGTTTGTTTACTTGGCATGGATGTAGTAGATCGCCTTTTTCCTTTTGAAGATCCTATTGGAAAAGCCATTCAAATAAGAGGTTTAGATTATAATGTAATAGGTATTACAGAGCGTAAAGGAGAAGCCTTTGGTGGTAGTCAGGATAATTATGTAGCAATACCAATTACAAATTTCTTACAACACTTTAAAAATCGCTGGACAACTTTATCAATCAGTGTAGAAGCACCTTCTGCTGAGGAATATGACAAAACAATGGATGAAGCAATTGGTCTATTGAGATCAATACGAAAAGTCCCTCCAGGTGTTGATAATGATTTTGAAATTGAATCAAATGCAGAAATGATTGAACGTTTTTCTGGTTTTACTAGTGGTATTAAGATGTTTGCTTTATCCATAAGTGTCATCGCATTATTAGTGGCAGGAATAGGTATAATGAATATTATGCTTGTATCTGTGTCGGATCGAATTAAAGAAATCGGTATCCGAAAAGCAATTGGGGCAACACGTACTGATATACTTACGCAATTCCTAACGGAAGCAATATTTTTAAGTGAATTTGGTGGAATAGTAGGGGTTATACTGGGTATTGCTGGTGGAAATATTGTAGCTGTTATTTTTAAGGTTCCAGCTGTAATACCTTTTGATTGGGCGTTATATGGTTTAATTGTATGTTCAATAATCGGTATTGGGTTTGGTATTTATCCTGCTTGGAGAGCTTCAAATCTTGATCCTATAGAATCATTACGATATGAATAAACTGATTTTTCATTCTTTATTGACAATTGTATTTAATAAATTTTACTCCTTGAATTTGGGAATCTTAATATGAATAAAATAAAATATTTCCTTTTCCCTTGGATAGGAAAAAAGAATTAATCATGGTTATTGGCGTAATTCCTGCAAGGTTACAATCAATACGATTTCCCAATAAAATTCTTACCCCAATTGATGAGAAGCCAATGGTTATGCACGTATATGATCGTGCAAGACAATCGGAAAAACTTGACGATGTTATCATTGCTATTGATAGTAATGAAACTGAAGAGGCGTTGAAGCAATATAAACCAAATATTAAGATGACTCATCCAGATCATCCATCAGGAACCGATCGAGTTGCTGAAGTGGTCAAAGATATGGATGTAGATATTATATTAAATATCCAAGGTGATGAACCTATGCTTGATCCTTTAATCATCGATGAATTAGTATCTTGTTTTGATGATGAATTAGTTGAAATGGCAACAATAGGTAGTAGAGTAATTGATAATTCAGATTATCTAAATCCAAATTCTGTAAAGATGATGATAAATGAAAATGGTTTTGCTACTTCTTTCAGTAGAGAAATGAAAGATTATCAAATTGGAGGATATTATCACCATGTTGGGATATATGGATATCGTAAAGATACCTTATTTCGTTTCACTAAGCTTGACCAATCAGCAAATGAAAAAAACACAAATCTTGAACAATTACGTGCTTTAGATAATGGGATACCAATAAAAGTTGCAATGACAGATTATCCTCATCGTGGAATTGATACGAAAGAAGATCTCCAACAAATCGAGTTAATTAAATGAAAAAGAAAAACCCAGTAAAATATATTTTTGTTGTTGGGGGAGTTATTTCTGGTTTAGGAAAAGGAATTGCAGCGTCTTCTATTGGTTATTTATTAAAAAGCGCAGGATTAAAAGTTACTATATTGAAATTAGATCCATATCTTAATGTTGATCCTGGTACAATGAACCCATATCAGCATGGAGAAGTTTTTGTGCTAGATGATGGATCAGAAACGGATCTTGATTTAGGTCATTATGAGCGTTTTATTGATGTTGATATGAGTAAGTATAATAATGCAACAACGGGACAAGTATATAGCACTGTATTAGATAGAGAAAGAAAGGGTGATTATCTTGGCGCTACTATTCAGGTTATTCCACACATTACTGATGAAATTAAAAAAAGAATAAAATTAGTAAATAGTAAAAATAAATATGATGTAGTTATATGTGAAGTAGGTGGTACAGTTGGAGATATTGAAAGTTTACCGTTTATGGAATCAATCAGACAGATGTCAGTGGATGTAGGATATCATAACCATCTAATTGTTCATGTAACACTTGTTCCGTATATACATGCGAGTGAAGAATTAAAAACAAAACCTACGCAACATTCAGTTATGAAATTACGTGAAATAGGTTTGAGCCCTGATATTATTATGTGTAGGTCAAACTATCCACTGACTGATTCTGTAGCAGAAAAGATTGCATTATTTTGTAATGTTCCCAAAGACCATGTTGTTGAAGGGAAAGAAGTAAAAAGTATTTATGAAGTTCCATTAGTTTTTGATAAGCAGAAAATGGGGCAGATAATTATGAATAGATTAGAATTAGGCGGTGTTCCAAAAGTTTCTAAATTACATAATTTTATTTCTAAATATAAAAACCCATCCAAAGAAGTTGATATTGCTATGTGTGGAAAATATACTGAATTACCAGATGCATATAAAAGTGTCCTAGAAGCTTTTATACATTCAGGTGTTGAAAATGATACACGAGTGAATGTTAATTGGATTTCTACAGAAAAAATAAGAGATGATAAAGGTGCTAAAAAACAGTTTGATAACTGTGATGGAATTTTACTTTTGCCTGGATTTGGTTCTAGAGGATCTGAGGGAAAAATTTTATCATGTAAATATGCTAGAGAGAGCAAAGTTCCATTTCTAGGCCTTTGTTTAGGATTACAATGTGCTGTAATTGAATTTGCGAGGAATGTATGTGGATTAACTGGTGCAAATAGTACGGAATTTGAAAAAAATACTCCACACCCTGTTATTGATCTTATGGAATCACAAAGGGCAATAAAGAGAAAAGGTGGGACTATGAGATTAGGAGCATATTCATGTGAACTATATCCAAATACTAAAGCAGCAAAAGAATATAAGAAAAAACGCATTTCTGAACGTCATCGACACCGATGGGAGGTAAATAATCGCTATAAGAATCGATTAGAAAAACATGGCTTAGTTATTTCGGGAATAAATAAAGAGCTGAACCTTGTTGAGATTGTAGAAAACCCTGATCATCCTTGGTTTGTGGCAAGTCAATTTCATCCTGAACTAAAAAGTAGACTTAATAAAGCGCATCCATTATTTAGAGGATTTATTGGCGCCGCTGTTAAATATAATAGATCTAATATTTAGCTATTAATATGGATATTTATTCAGAAACAGATTTTCATAATAAATTCGATAAAAATATTATTGAAAGAGTAAAAAAAGTAAAACTTATAATTGCAGATGTTGATGGAGTTTTAACAGATGGTGCTATTTATAAAGGTGGAAATGAAATCACTTATAAAAGCTTTAATAATTTTGAATTAAAAAAATTTTCTGTGCTAGATGGTGCAGGAGTTGCATTAGCTAAATTATTAGATTTTCATATAGCATTTATTTCAGGACGTAAATCTTCTGCAACAGAGATACGTGCTAATGAATTGAATATTACAGATGTGTATAATGGTACTCTAAATAAGATGAAACCTTATAATGAATTAAAACTGAAATATAATTTATCAGATGAGAACTGTGCTTTCATAGGTGATGATATAATTGATATTAGTTTGATGGAAAAAGTTGCTGTACCTATCGCAGTTTCTAATGCATATCATTTAGTTAAAGAAAAAGCAATTTATACAACATCATTACGTGGTGGAGATGGCGCATTTCGTGAAGCAGTAGATTGGATTGCTATTTGCCAAGGTCGTTATAAAGAGGGAATTCATTTAATGATTGATTCACTATTATCAAAATAAATTATGAGAAATATTTTATTTTCCTATATAGTAATTATAAGTTGTTCGAGTATTGAAAATGAAAAAAATATGGATTCTAGAGAAGGTCTTCCGGATCAAGAAAGTTGGGATGTAGAGATTACATTAACAAATGAAGGTATTATGCGTGCTCTTGTTAAAGCAGGGCACTTAGAAAAATTTAATGATAGAAATTATGTTTTTTTAAATAAGAATGTTGATGTTGATTTTTTTGATGAGGAAGAAACACACACTACTAATTTAAAATCAATGATTGCAGAAATAGATGAAAAAACAAACTTTATGACGGCGATTGATAATGTAGTAGTAGTTTCAGATAGTGGAGCAACTCTATATACAGATACATTAAAATGGGATTCAAAAGAAGAGATCATTTATACTGCATCTCCTATAATGTTAACTACAAATAAAAATGACACACTTTATGGAAGTGGTTTTGAATCAGATGTTGGGTTAAACCATTGGAAAATACTTTATCCGTCTGGGGTTGCGAATTAAAGAATTATGAATAGTAATCACCATACTTTACGGGCCGAAGGTCTTTATAAGCAATATGGAAGTCGTTGGGTAGTATCTGATGTGGATATTGAAGTTAAAAAAGGTGAAATAATTGGTCTGCTTGGACCTAATGGCGCTGGTAAAACCACAACTTTTTATATGATAACTGGTATGATAAAACCATCAAAGGGTAATATTTATCTTGATGATAAGAAAATAACTTCAAAAGCAATGTATCTGCGAGCTAGAAGCGGTATAGGTTATTTAGCGCAAGAACCATCTATATTTGGAAAATTAAGTGTAGAAAATAATCTAAGATTAGTTCTTGAAATGTCTGGATTATCTAAAAATGAACAAAATGATAAAATAGAAAGTTTATTAGAAGAAATGTCCATACAGCATATTCGAGATAGTATGGGTTCTAATTTATCAGGTGGAGAGAGACGTAGGGTTGAAATTTGTAGGGCGCTATCAATGAATCCTGATTTTATATTATTAGATGAACCGTTTGCTGGAGTTGACCCTATCGCTGTTGAAGATATTCAATCAATAGTTAAATCTTTGAAGGAAAAAGAAATAGGCGTTTTAATTACTGATCATAATGTTAGAGAAACGCTATCAATTACTGATAGATCATATTTATTATTCAATGGTGTCATTTTAAAATCGGGTACGTCTGAATATTTAGCAAACGATGAAGAAGCACGACAACTTTATCTTGGGAAAAGTTTTCGTTTAGATTAATTAATATGCTTAAACAAGAATTACAGCAAAAACAGGCGCTATCGCCACAGCAAATTTTAGAAGCAACATTATTACAACTAAATAATTCTAGTTTAGAGAAATATATCTTAGAGGAATTTGAAAAAAATCCAATTCTTGAACCAACTGAGATTATTAATGATGATGAATCAAATATTAAAGAAGATTTGAATGATGAAGATTGGGATGATATATATGAATACAAGACAGTCTATGAGCCACAAAAACAAAACACTTTTCAAATTTCATTAGAAAAGAATTTATTAGAATCGATCATTGAACAAATTAATGATTTAGATTTACAAGATTGGGAAAAATCTGTTGCTGAGGAAATAATCTTTAATTTAGATGATAGTGGTTATTTATCTATTGATTTATTATTAATTGCGGATCGTTTTGGTAAAACAGAAGATGAAATCAATCATATTTTACATCATGTTCAATATTTGGATCCTCCAGCTCTAGCTTCAAAAGATTTGCAACAATGCTTAATGATACAATTAGATAATAATAAAAGCTCAATGGAATATAAAATTGTCACACAATATTTTGATGATTTTATCAATAAAAGATATAATCGTATTTGTAAAAATGAAAATATCTCTTCTAAAGATCTTTCAGGATCGATTGAAAATTTATCAAAATTAAATCCCAAACCTGGTTTAGGTTTGAAGATTTCTAAAGATGAATCAATAATTCCTGATTTAATTTTAACTAAAAGAAGTAATCAATGGGAGATTACTGTAAATGATAGTTGGATCCCTCCAATCAATGTTAGCAAAACATACAAAAAAATGTTTCATGATTTAAAATCTCAAAATACAAAAACAAAAAAATTTCTTAAAAATAATTTTAATAAAGCAGAATGGGTTATTGGGGCAATTGATCAACGGCGAAAAACTCTTTATAATGTAATGAAACAGATAATTAATCATCAGCCAGAATTTTTTGATGGAAACATAGATAAACTTACGCCAATGAAATTAAAAGATATATCTGATATTCTTGGTTTAGATGTTTCAACTATTAGTCGTTCAACAAGAGGGAAGTATGTGGAAACACCGTATGGTATTTTTGAACTTAAATATTTTTTTACAGATAATCATACGCTATTTGATGGCAAAGAAATAAGTGTACAGGAAGTTAAATTGGCTTTGAAGAAAATTATTGATAATGAAGATAAAGATAACCCATTAAATGATGACGACTTAAAGGAAGCATTAAAGCAGTCTGGCTATTCAATTGCAAGAAGGACTGTCGCTAAGTATCGAGATCAATTAAATTTACCAAATGCTCGATTACGTAGAATAATTTAATAAAAAGGAGTAAATATGTCAGCAAAGAGAATAATAATTGGAGATAGTGAAATAAGCGTACCTGATAAACTATTGTCAATGGGAGTATTTCCAACAATTGGAATAGCAATAGTTATCTGGTTACTTTTAGGTTTGTATTCAGTTGGCCCTGATGAGGTGGGAGTTGTTCAGCGATTTGGCGAATACAACCGCGTTGTAGGGTCAGGTCTAAATTATCATTTTCCTTACCCAATAGAGACAGTAAAAACACCGAAAGTAACAGAAGTTAAAAGAATTGAAATAGGGTTCAGAACTATCGGAAAAAATCAATATAGAACAATAGAACAAGAAAGTTTAATGTTAACCGGTGATGAAAATATTGTAGATGCGGAGTTAATTGTCCAGTATAAAATAAAAGACCCAATAGATTACTTATTTAATTTTATTGGACCAGAATTAACTTTACGCGAAGCTTCTG
>CAYTYA010000001.1:65946-70371 GCA_964442015.1 uncultured bacterium | reverse complement strand
ATTTGCCATAATACTAATATCCTGTAAATTCGCTGGCATTTTTCATAAATAAATACTGAGGAAAATTATGAGTAGAGTTTGTGATGTAACTGGAAAAAAACCAATGTTTGGGAATAATGTGAGCCATGCTCATAATAAATCCCGTCGTAGGTTTAATATTAATTTACAAAAGAAACGTTTCTGGCTTGCAGACGAGAGCCGCTATATCACATTAAATGTATCGACCCAAGGTATGCGATTAATTGATAAGAAGGGTATACGTCGAATAGTGAATGATTTACGTGCCCAGGGTAAGAAGATTTAATTGTACGTTGATAATAATTTATATGAATAAAAAAGCCCTCTTTTAGAGGGCTTTTTTATTTTATTCACTTCATTAATACAGTTGTACCTTAGCCAACCAACAACCATATTAAGATCTAGCTTTTATTTATCTATTTAGTCCTGTTGCCTACGGATGAAAGCAGGTACATCCAAGTCTTCCTTACCATAGATCGCAGGATTCGTATCATCGAACTTAAATGATGGTTGAGGAGTTTCTTGTTCAGTTGCTTCTACGGAAGGCTCTACTGATTCATCTTGTTTATATACTGGTTGATTCACCTGCTCTAACAACTCTTGAGTAGGGCGTTGTACAGGTGTAGAAACTTGTTCAACTTCCTTTTCATTTTCTGTGATAAACTGACCATGATTAAACCCTGTTGCTATCACAGTAACTCGTATTTCATCACCAAGAGATGGGTCAATAACTGCTCCAAATATTATATTGGCATCTTTCCCTGCTTCTTCAAATATAATATTTGTTGCTGCATCTACCTCCAGAAGAGTTAGATCTGCACTACCAGTAATGTTTACTAGAACACCTTGAGCTCCACTTATGGATGCATCATCCAATAATGGGCTTGATATTGCTTGTTGTGCTGCTAAAACAGCTCTTTCCTCACCTTGAGCAACACCAGTTCCCATAATCGCTTCACCCATCTTTTTCATTATTGTTTGTACGTCCGCAAAGTCCAGATTGATTAGTCCATGAACATTAATCAAATCAGATATTCCTTTTGCAGCCTGATGCAATACGGAATCTGCTAATTGAAAGGCTTCTACAACGGTTGTATCAGTTTCAACAATGGACATTAATTTCTGATTTGGTATTGCGATTACCGTGTCGCATGCTTTTCGCAGTTCTGCAATCCCCTCTAAGGCCCTGTTCATTCTTTTTGGACCTTCAAAATTAAAGGGTAAGGTAACAATACCTACAGTTAAGATACCCATATCTCTAGATAATTTTGCTATCATAGGTGCTGCACCAGTACCCGTTCCGCCACCCATACCAGCAGTTACAAATGCCATATCAGCATCTTCTAAGATGGCTTCAATGGCTTCTTGATCTGCCTGTACAGCTTCACGACCAACTTCAGCTTGAGCTCCAGCTCCAAGTCCTTTCGTTAAGTTTTTCCCGATCTGTATTTTATTTTCGGCAGCATTATTCTCCAAATCCTGTGCATCAGTATTTATTGCAATAAAATCTACTCCTTGCATACCTGCCTGGATCATACGGTTTGTGGCGTTTCCACCAGCACCCCCGATACCGATTACTTTTAATTTTGCTTT
Source organism: uncultured bacterium (assembly GCA_964442015.1). Classification (GTDB taxonomy): domain Bacteria; phylum Fidelibacterota; class Marinisomatia; order Marinisomatales; family TCS55. The sequence goes on along the minus strand of CAYTYA010000001.1, from coordinate 68,760 downwards.
TTGTTCTGCTAGACTATCGAATTCAAACAGCATTTTACTGCTCCTTCCTTGGTTGGTTAGGTTTGATATTGGTCATGTGGTTTATGTAAAGAGTCCTCTGACCCAATCTTTTATGTTTGTAACTGCTTTACCTATTGGTGTAACAGTCATATCTTTCATTACCATATCTCGGGTAACACTATTCCATTGAGTTAAACCAATGGCCGCTGTAAAGTCCGCAGTAGAAGCTATATCTACTGCACCGCTAAAATTTTTGTGCTGTCCTATACGGACAGGCAAATTGAACTTTTCCTGTGCAAGTGGAACTAAATTTCGCAACATTGCTCCACCTCCAGTTAAGACCACACCATACGTTAATTGTTCATTTATACCTGCTCTAGAAATTTCTCTGCCTATGAGTTGAATTAACTCAATCATACGAGCCTCAACATACCGTGATAATTCATGTTCCGACACTTTCCTTGCAATACCACCATTTTTAACTGGAAGATCAAATTCCAGCTCTGTTGATGACATAGAAGCTTTTGCAGATGCATACTTCATTTTTATCTGCTCCGCATCTTCCATACCTATTTGCAACATAACTGCAATATCATTTGTTACAGTATTAGCACCAACATCTACTACAGCAGAATGCCGTATTCCACCATCATAAAAAACGGTTACATCTGTAGTCCCCGCTCCAATATCAACAACAGCTACACCCATGTCTTTCTCATCGCTATCTAATGTTGCAATTGATGATGCCAGACCTTGAAAAACTAACCCCTCAACATCGATCGCAAGCTCATGAACACAGTTTACTAAATTTTTTGCAGTTGTTGCTGCCATCGTAATTAAATGGACCTTGGCTTCTAATCTTCTTCCTGACATACCAACTGGATCTTTTATGCTATCCATGGTATCTATAAGGTATTCTTGTGGCAAGATATGTAAGATTTCTCTATCAATAGGCAAGGAAACTGCTTTTGCGAGCTCTAATACTCTAGCTACATCACTTCGAGTTATTTCTTGTTCCATTGGAACATTACTTGAAGCACCTTTTTGAATAGCTATTGCACCTTGAGTATTTATACCCCTTATATGATTACCAGATATAGAGATCGTTGCGCGATTAACTTTTACACCAGACATCAATTCGGCTTCACGGACTGCAATTTCAATAGATTCCATAACTTTATCACGGTGGATAATGGACCCTTTTTTTATTCCTTGAGAAGGAGCGTTACCCACTCCTAATATCTTATTTGATTCTTCTTCAGATTTTATTTCAGAAATAAGACAGCAAGTCTTTGAAGTACCAATATCAATACCAATTTCAATATTTTTATCACTTATTTTCATACTTCTTTTCATACACGTTCCTTTGCTATCACTTGATTTGTATAGCGTAGGTCCAGATAGGTATAATCAGTTAATTGGCGCTTATTCTGAAGAGAATTCTCGAATTTTCCCAAAATCTCTATTTTAGACCATATATCAATGTTCCCTAAAATCACTTTGGTTGGATAATCTGCAAGTATGATAACATATTCATCATTAGCATTAAGAGTTACTTCAGAAATGTTGCTATATAGCGAAGGATACGTATCAACAATCTTCGTAATTAATTCCATCGTTTCTTTTACTTTTACAGAAATTGTTTGATGGCCAGCAGGATACAGTTCTTTTGCCGGGTTAAATCCAGACAAGCAGGGAATAATAAAATCATTGGATTTTCCTTGGTCAGGTAAAATAACACCTTCGCGATCCAGCATTAATATTGGATCAATATTTAATATTGCAACAGGTTCTCTCTCTACAATTTCAATGGATAGGGTAGAAGGGTATTGGCGCGACACTCTCACGGCTTTAACATATGGATTGCTTTCCAATAGAAGGCTAACTTCTCTCAAGTTAATTTCTTCTAATTCAACCCCTTCCAATATTTCTAGTAGGGAATAAAATTCATCCTCAGATACTATAGAGCTACCAGATATTTTTATATTCTTTCTTATATCTTTCAGTTGGGACAGCTTTGTATAACTTGACCAACTAAATGAAGCATAAATTAATAGCATGATGATCACTGATATGCTAGATCCAATAATTAATTCAATATTTTTTTTCTTCTTACGTTTCATATTTCAAATGTTCCTGTTGAAAAGCCCAAGGTTTTTATTTCTAATTCTAGATTAATATCAAATTTTTCAAGTACAGTTCTTTTTGCAAGCAAAATCAAATCAACTATATCTTTTGCTTTAGCTTTGCCGTGATTTATAAAAAAGTTTGCATGTTTTGTTGATATTTCTGCATCTCCAATTCGTGAACCTTTTAAACCAGCTTGATCTATTAAATATCCTGCAGCTAAATCTGTTTTAGGATTCTTAAATACACTACCAGCAGAACGATAACGCAGCGGTTGTGATTCTTTTCTACCTTTACTTGCTTTAGCTTTATCATGCTGTATTTCATCAGCAGGTTTTTCATTTAAAGCAAAAGTGGCAGATAAAAGAATTTCATTCTTTGGAAAAGTTGAATTTCGATAACTAAATACTATATCATCTTTGCGGTAAAATTTTGTTTTTCCATCCATGGTCATTGCTTTAATTATATCAAGACAGTTTGATATTTCTCCTCCGAATGCGCCTGCATTCATAATTAATGCTCCACCAAGCGTACCTGGCACACCAACCATACTTTCCATCCCTGTGAGATTACACTTGATTGTTTCTTTTACTATTTTACCAAGCATTACTCCTACTTGGGCTTCTACTGTATTACCATTAATGTTCAATGAAGTAAATGATTTCCCTAGAGTAATTACTATTCCTT
>CAYTYA010000001.1:0-65846 GCA_964442015.1 uncultured bacterium | reverse complement strand
TTACCATTAATGTTCAATGAAGTAAATGATTTCCCTAGAGTAATTACTATTCCTTCAAATCCCTCATCAGCCACTAGAAGATTTGATCCAGATCCTGCAAAAAATGTATTAATTCCATAATCTTTAGCAAAAATTAATATCTGTTTTAAGTCATTTTCATCCGAAGGCGTAATGTAGGCCTTCACTGGTCCTCCAATACCATATGAAGTGTGTTTTGCCATTGGCTCATCCCTCAAAAATGCACCTTCCACTTTTTCATTTAACATACTAATTGCATCCAAGTCAGGTAGCTTCCTCTAAATTATTTAGATGATTCATATAGGACTCCGCATACCTCCATATATTTCCTGCACCAATTGTAATGATCATATCATTTGGCTGACATAGGTTATCTAGTTTCTTTTCTAAATTATCTAGATTTTCAATATAAAATACATTTTTATGCCCAGAATCTTTCGCAAAATCAGCAACTATTTTCCCATTTATACCTTCTATTGGCTCTTCTCTAGCAGGAAAAACATCAGTTATCACTAAAATATCTGTCTCCATGAGAGCAATAGCAAATTCTTGATAAAATGCTTGAGTCCTTGAATATAAATGAGGTTGAAAGACCCCTACAATACGACGATTCCAGCCATTCTTTGCACTTTTCAAGGTTACGCGAACTTCAGTAGGGTGATGTGCATAGTCATCTACAACCATTATCCCATTTGCTTCCCCTTTAATATCAAATCTTCTTCTTACACCTTTATACGATTCAAGTCCTGCCGCAATATCATGGAATGGGATATTCATTTCTATACCCAAAGCAACGGATGCAAGAGCATTTAATACATTATGTTCTCCAGGAACTTGCAGATGGATTACACCAAGATTTTTATCTTTGTGAAATACTGTAAAAGTTGTTTCAGACTTATTATGCACAATATCACTTGCATAAAAATCACTTTTTTTAGTTAAGCCAAAAGTGATAACTGGTCTTTTAATATTTGGAATAATTTCTGCAGCAGCAGGACTTTGATTTCCAATGATGACTGCACCATAAAAGGGAGACGCGTTGGCAAATTGAGTAAATGCATTTTGTAAATCATATAAATCTTCATAACAGTCTGTATGCTCAAGCTCAATATTTGTAATAATACCGATTGTAGGTTGTAATGATAGGAAACTCCTATCAAATTCATCTGCTTCTACTACTATTATATCTCCTTCACCTAGCAAAGAATTAGTATTTATATTTCTCACTAAGCCACCAACAACAAGCGTTGGATCTAACTTTGCTTGACTCAACATTGCACCTACCATGGAAGAAGTACTAGTCTTACCATGTGTACCTGCTACGCCAATACTTGTTTCTTTTAAGGCTATTAATTCGCCAAGCATTTCTGCTCTGCGTATAATGGGAATATTTTTTTTAAGTGCAGCAATAATTTCTGGATTGTCTTCATTTACAGCACTAGAATAGACTAACACATCTGCATCGGTTAGATTGTTAGCATCATGTCCCTGAGAAATTTCTGCACCTTTATCTTTCAAGTTTTGAATTACTTTTGAATCATTTATGTCAGACCCTGTTATTTTAAATTCTTGGTTTAAAAGCAATTCAGCTATACCGCTCATTCCAATACCGCCGATACCTACAAAATGCAATTTTTTTACATGTCTGAACATTTATATTTGGGCGACCTCTAATATATTTTTTACAATATTATTTGTAGCGTTTGGCTTTGCCAATTGAAGTGCATTTTTCCTCATCTTAGATAATTTATCTTTATCATTAATTAGTTCGAGAACTGTATTCTTAAGAATATTATTATCCATATTATGTTGATCTATCATAATTGCAGCACCTGCTTGAACGATAGTCTTTGCATTTTTAGTCTGATGGTCCGCGGTAGCGGTAGGAAGGGGGAGGAGGATGCTAGGCATACCGCAGACCAATAACTCAGACAAAGTCAACGCACCAGCTCTTGAAATAACAAGATCGCTGATCGCGTATGCAAGATTCATTTCTTTTATATATGGTTTAATTTTAATTCTTTCAGTTTCAAGGTTTTTTAAACTATTATAATTCTTTTCACCTGTTTGCCATAAGAGTTGGATATTATTTTCTTCAAATATATTCAATATTGAATGCATAGCTTTATTAAGAGGCACAGAACCTTGGCTTCCACCAAATAGAAATATAGTTTGTAGAGAACTGTTTAATTGGAAAATTTCAAATCCTAATTCTTTTGATCCTTTCTCAATTCCATTTCGAGTAGGATTTCCAGTTACATTTATTTCAGTATCTAGATAAATATTAGAGTCTTCTGAACCTGCAAATACCGTAGTTGCTTTTTTAGCAAATAACCTTGTCGTTAAACCTGGATAAGAATTTTGCTCTTGGATCATAGTAGGTATGTTTCTTTTTATTCCAACTTTTATAGGTATAGCACTAGCATATCCCCCGGTACCAATAACAACTTTGGGATCCATCTTGTCAAATAAAGATTTAATTTTTTTGATAGATAATGGTATTCGAATACATAAAGCCAAATTCTTTAAAATATTATTTATAGTTAAAGATCTCTGAAAGCCACTAATCGGTAACAGTGTATGAGGTAATCCTTTATTTGGGAGTATCTTTGCTTCTAAGCCAAACTCTGAACCAATATAATGTACTTTTACTTTATTAGTTCGTTTCATAATCTCTTCACCTATTGCTAATGCAGGGTAAAGATGTCCCCCAGTTCCTCCTCCAGCAATCATTATATGAATCTCCTCATCCATACACCCTTGGACTCCAGCCACCTTTATGAATTAAAGATCTTTTTGCCTGACTTATGTTAAGCAATATTCCCATACTAACTAGATTGATTAATAGACCAGAGCCTCCATAACTAATAAATGGCATTGGTAATCCAGTAGTGGGAACAACACCAGTAACTACTGCTGCATTTATAAATCCGTAAAGTATAAAATTAAAACTGATCCCTATTGCTAAAAGAATACCGAAAGTATCTGTACTTTCTTTAGCTATTTTAATTCCTCTTTGGAAAATAAATATAAAAGTTGATAAGATAAATATTGTACCTATTAGCCCAAGTTCCTCACCAATTATAGCAAAAATAAAATCTGTATGGGGAGTAGGAAGAAACAAGTTCTTTCCTAAACTATTTCCCAATCCTAAACCCATAAAACCTCCATTACCTAGACTGATTAATGATTGTTTTATTTGGTAGGACTCCTGAATTCCAGCAGACTCTCCATAAAAAAAAGTTAAAACTCTTTGCATTCGATATGGTTTCATTAACATAATTGGAATAAGGACCATCATTGAAACGGCTCCAGTTGCAGTTAAATGAGAAATTTTTGCACCACCAATAAATAACATCATAAAACCGATTAATCCAATCATAGCTGCAGTACTAAAATCAGGCTGAATTACTATTAATCCCATTATTAATGCGAGGATGCCAATGAGCATTGCAAATCCATTGTAAAAATCTTTTATTTTTTCTCGATAATGATCTATAAATGCTGCTAAATAAATAATTATAGAAAGTCTTGCTATATCTGATGTTTGAATCGAAAACCCCCCAATATACAACCATCTTGCTGGAGAATTATTCCCTTGAATCCAATAACTAATTTTAGTAGAAAGCAACAAAACGATCGAGCCTATTAATAAATATTTTGAAACATTTTTTAAATAACGATAATCAAACATCATTACAGCAAACATAAAAAAGATGCCTATTAATAGCCTTTTTAGATGTGCTTGTAAATAAATGGTTGCTGTTGCTCTTTGGGATTGATCCAAAGATATTGAGTTACTTGCACTAAATAACATGACAGTTCCAATTACGCATAGGAGAACAACACCTACTAATAAATAATGATCATATTTTTTTGTTATTACATCAATATATTTCATTGAATTATTACCATAGAATTAACCAAGTCTCTAAAATGATCACCACGATGCTCAAAATTGTCAAATTGGTCGAAACTAGCGCAACCTGGAGACAATAAAATTATATCTCCAGGTTGGCTGTAGTTCTGGGCAAGGGTTAGAGCTTTATTAAGATCCATTGCCGAGGTAGATCTTACCGCATCCCCAAAAGCAAGGAGTATTAACTCCTTAGCTTGCCCGAAAGCGATCACTGTTTTGAGGTACTTGTGGGTATGAGGAAGGAGTGATCGAAAATCACTGCCCTTATCTACGCCTCCTAAGAGAAGGATAATGGGCTGTGAGAAGCTTTGTAATGCCACACTAACAGCATCTAAGTTTGTGGCTTTAGAGTCATTTATATATGTAACATTATTTATTTCAGCTACTTTTTCCAATCTATGTGGCACACCTGAAAAAGTAGATAGAACTGAACAAATCTTATTATTTGGAATACCAATTAAATGAGCTGCAGTAGAAGCAGCCAATGCATTAGATAAATTATGTTTTCCAGGCAATGATATTTCATCCATCTCGATAAGCGTGGCGTGCTTTTCATTATATATTTTTGTTTTATTTGGTTGAAAAATCGCCTCCGGATGATAATTTAGCCCGAAAGCGATTTTTCTAGAGGTGGACTCCGCAATTTCCTCTACCAATATATTGTCATTTGCATTATATACAATAAAATCTTCTTTAGTCTGATTTGACCACATATTCATTTTGGCTGATATATATTCTCTCATTGATGTGTATCTATTTAAGTGATCTGGAGAAATATTTAGAAATATTGAAATGAACGGTTTAAAGTGAATAATAAATTCCATTTGGAAACTTGAAATCTCTAGAACCCAAACTCTATTAGCGTTTGGGCTATTTAAATCATTTAATACCATATGGGAGAAGGGGATACCTACATTTCCTGCTAAAAGCCCGTGAATTTCATTAGTTTGCGCCATCTCTTCAAGGATATGAGCAGTAGTAGTTTTACCATTACTACCTGTTATGGCTATAATTGGGGATTCTGTAAACCAACTGGCAAATTCTATTTCACTAATAATCGGAATATTGTTTTCTTTAGCTTTTACAATTAATTCTGAATCTTGAGCGATTCCAGGAGATATTATCCAAAGATCAGCCTCATATATTTGGTGGCTATGTTTTCCTAATTCACCATTTATATTTAATGTTTTTAATTCTTCTAACGAATCAATCAAATCCTGTGAATTGTTTTGATCACTAACAAAAACATGAGCTCCTTTATGTACAGCCAACGATGCAGCTGCCACTCCACTGAGACCAAGACCGAGTATAACTACATTTTTTCCTTTTATATCTATATTATCGCGGTCTTGTATCATCATTATCTTATCTTAAATGTTGTTAGTGAAAAAAGAGCTAATAGTATTCCTATAATCCAAAATCGAATAACTACACGTGATTCTGGCCATCCTTTCAGTTCAAAATGATGATGAATAGGAGCCATTTTAAAGAATCTTTTTCCTTTTCCAGATCGATGCTTAGTCCATCTGAAATAGCTTACTTGGATCATTACACTGACAGCTTCCCAAACAAAAACTCCTCCAATAATTGCTAATAATAGTTCTTTCTTAAGTAATACTGCTAATGTACCTAACGCTGCCCCGGTAGATAATGATCCTATATCGCCCATGAACACTTCTGCTGGGCTTGCATTAAACCATAAATAACCAATGCAAGCACCAGTAATAGCAGCAGTGAAAACAGTCAATTCTCCTGCACCAGGTAAATACATTATATTTAAATAATCTGAAAAATCAACTCTACCACTTATGTAAGCAATTGCTGAAAAAACAGAAAAAGAAATAGCTAATAATCCAGCAGCTAAGCCATCCAATCCATCTGTTAAATTCACTGCATTAGATGTGCCTGTTATTACAAGAATAATTATAAATGGATAAAATAATCCAAAGTCTATTTCATAATTCTTTAGAAATGGTATACTTGAGGAAGATACTATATCTTGATATCCGGTAATATTATAAAGCCAGAAACTAATTACTACACCAAGCGATATCTGTCCAATCAATTTATATTTTGCAATTAAACCTTTTTCATACTTTTTAATAACTTTCAGATAATCATCCAAAAAGCCTATGATTCCCATCCAGATCAATGATAATAGAATTATTTGAATAAATGTATTAGATAGATCAGCAAAGAGAAGGGTTGGGAGGATCACAGATCCTAGAATTATGATCCCCCCCATAGTTGGCGTGCCCTTCTTCACGAGGTGTGATTCGGGTCCGGATGAACGTATTTCTTCACCTATTTGATGAAAACGCAGTTTGTGGATAATCCAGGGCCCGATGAGGAAGCTTATAAACAAAGCTACGATTGCAGCAGATGCTGATCGAAAAGTAATGTATTGAAATAAATTCAAAGGAGAATAATAGGTTTTAAGTGGTAATAGAAGTTCGTAAAGCATTATTTCATTAATGTTTCTATAATAGTTTCCATGGCCATACCTCTTGATCCTTTTACTAAAATTTTATCTCCATCCAATACTTCATTTCTTAATCTTTCTATCAATTCTTCTTTATTATTAAAATGCATATGGCTTGGGCCGCTCGATATTGATTCATTAGTTGCTTCAGTTTCATTTCCTACAGTATATACAAGATCAAGATCTGACTCAGCGCATTTTTTTCCTACCTTGATATGTTGATTTCTGGATTCCTTGCCAAGTTCAAACATGTCTCCAAAAATTAAAATTCTCCTTCCGTTTCCTGAGAAACCAGTTAAATAGTCTATTGCTGCAATTGTTGATTCAAGATTTGCATTATATGTATCATCGATGAATGTCATGTTTTTTGATTTTTTTATTTCACATCTTCCAGGAGGAGGTTGGAATGTGGATATTCTATCTTGAAATAATTCCCACGAAATATTTAAAGTATCTGCGATAGCTGCACAAGCAATGATATTTTTTGCAAATGAAAAATTGCTTGAACCAGTAAAAATATCCTTTGTGGATATGGTTAAAGAAAGCGTTCCGTCATCCTCGGTATGAATATCAGCCGGATAATCACAGTCAGTAGTTATTCCATAAGTTATTGAATTCTTTGGTAGTTTCATTTTTGCTATATGTGGATCTGTTAGATTGACAAATCCAATTCCTTTATCACTCATAGCTCTAAATAGGGCAGCTTTTGTATGTGCTACTTCATCAATAGATCCAAATCCTTCAAGATGAGCAGGTGCTATATTCGTAATTAGACCATGAGTTGGATTAGCAATGCTACATAAAGCACCTATATCACCTGGTTGATTAGCTCCCATTTCTAAAATGCTTATTGAATGAGCTTGCATCATTTGGAATAAGGTAAGGGGCAAACCAATTGAAGTATTATAATTCCCTTCTGTCGCATGAACGGCAAATTGGGCGTTTAATACATGACGTAATAATTCTTTTGTAGATGTTTTGCCATTCGAACCTGTTATAGCTATAATCGGTATATCAAATTGATTTCGCCAAGAAGATGCAACTGCGCTTATAGCTTCTACAGAATTATTTACTAAAACTTTATATGCATTTGTTTCAATATGTTTCTCAACTACAACAACCTTTGCGCCATTATCAACTGCATTATCAATAAAGTCATGACCATCAACATTCTCACCGTGAATAGCAATATATAAATCTCCAGGTCGACATTCTCTGCTATCAGTAGTTATTCCCCCAACCATTGGTATTGTATGACCAGTTACTGAGCGGAATACAACTTCAAATTGAGTAGGATCTGGTAAGCTAATTCTCATAAGAATACTCATTTATAATTTTTATATCTGAATATGAAATAAGTTCTCCATCGACTTCTTGATACTCTTCGCGTCCTTTTCCAAAAATAATAACAATATCATTCTTTAACGTAATATCTAATGCTGCTCTAAGCCCTATTTCTCTATCATCAAAAACGTCAAAATTATTTTTTTTAAATCCACTCACAATATCTTTATTTATTTTATGAAGCTTTTCATATCTGGGGTTATCTGGAGTAACAAAAATATGCATTGCATACTTTTCTGCTATTGCAGCCATTAGAGATCTTTTTGATATATCTCTATTACCACCACATCCAAATACAATATAAATATTTGCTTTAGCATCAATCATTATTTCCTTAATAGTGCTAAGGACTTTTTCATATGCATCAGGCGTATGAGCATAATCAACTAAAGCATTTCCTCCAGAACGTAGAGGGAATGTTTCCATACGTCCTGGAATTGATGTACATAATTCTATTCCTTTTTCAATAGCTTTTTTACTAACGCCCATCGTGTTACTTGTGGCTGTTGCGCAAAGGACATTTTCTGCATTGAACGCCCCAATCATTGAAGATTTAATATTATATGATATTTTCCCTGCCTGTATAATTCCATGAAGACCATTTAGAGATATATTATAATTCAAGAAAGAAATGTCTGTTTCCGAAAACATAGATGTGCTTATAACAGGTACAGTACATCTATCAGCTATTTTTCTACCATATTCATTATCAATATTTATTACTGCAGCAGATGAATTAGGATATGATGTGAATAGCTTTACCTTTGCTTCAAAATAGTTTTCTATCGTACCATGATAATCAAGATGTTCAGGGTATAGATTAGTGAAGACTGTGAAATTAAAATCTATATCATTTATTCGATATTGATCTAATGCATGCGAACTTGCCTCCATTACAATATGAGTAAATCCATCATCACAAAGATTGTGCAAATTTTCATGAAGGGTTATAGGATCAGGTGTCGTAAGAGATTTATTTTTTGAATATCCTTCTGCAATAAATCCTAGCGTTCCAATTTGGGCTGTTTTATTCCCTGCAGTATTAAGTATAGATGTTAGCAAGGAAGCTATAGACGTTTTTCCGTTAGTACCCGTAATTCCAACTACGACCATTCTTTTTGTTGGATGATTATAAAATTCTGCTGCAATTCGTGATACTTCTTTACGAGGATTTGTTACATTTATTTTTGGAATTGGTAACTCTTCAATAAAACTCTTATCTGTGATCACAGCAGCTGCACCATTTTTTATTGCTTCAGGAATAAAAGTATGTCCGTCAAATTTATTACCCTTTATAGCTATATACAGTTCACCAGGATTAATGTTTACTGAGTTTGTTGATATCCCAGATATAGGAATATTTGGGATATTATCAACTTTAACAACTTCTCTAAGTAATCGGCTTAGTGTGTTCTTCATTGTAAACCTATAGTACATACAGATCCCTCAATAAGATCCGTCCCAGGTTTTGGACTTTGCCATGCTACTTGCCCAGATCCGCTAAATTTTATTTTGTACCCCATTTGCCTCAATACAATCTTTGCCTGTAAGAGACTCATACCTCTAACATCAGGCATGGCATTACTAAACTGATTCATATCTACATATGTTGCTTTTGTAAACATTGGCTTCATTTGAACCTCATCTGATTTAATAAAACTGTCTACCATCATTAGAGGTTCTTGATCCTTTTTATATTTATCTTTCAAAATTTGAATTGAATCATCCATATTTATAATTCTTTTGACAACTCGATTAAAAATAGTTGCTGCACCGATATTCCCCCAATGAAATCCGTATTTAGGTTCGTTTAAAACAAAAACACCTACTATCTGAGGATTCTCAGAAGGAAAAAAACCTGCAAAATTCGATATGTATTTTGTTTTTGAATATTCACCATCAATAAATTTTTCAGCGGTACCTGTTTTGCCAGCAATTGACCATCCTGGAATGTATGCGTTTGTTCCTGTCCCTGTTTCTACAACTCTAGTTAACATATTTGTTAAATCTTTCATCACTAAGGGATCAGAAACTTTCCTTAAAACTTCAGGCGTTTCTCTATAAATAGATTTACCATTATCATCAATAATTTGTTTAACAAGTAAAGGTTTCATTAAGAATCCACCATTGGCAATTGCTGCATAAGCCATTGCCAATTGCAATGTTGTAACAGCAATTTCCTGACCCATAGACACTGAAGCGATTGAAAAACCGCTCCATTTTGTTATATGTCGTAATTTTCCTGAAGCCTCTCCTGCAAAACTAATATTTGTGGGCATCCCAAATCCAAAATCTCGACAGGCTCGATACAAGCGTTTTGTTCCTAATCTATCAGCAATCTTTATTATTCCAACATTGCTAGAATTTTCTATGATTTGTGGAAAAGTCAATAACCCATAATCTTCATGATCGCTTACAACTTCTCCTGCAAATGTGAATTGTCCATTTTCACAAAAAAATTCTTCATTTAAATCAACTAATTGATGCTTTAAAGCCGCAGTAGCTGCAACAAACTTGAATGTCGACCCTGGTTCAAACTGGTCAGTTAATACTCTGTTTTTATGGTATTGCATTGAATATTTTGATGGATAGTTAGAATCAAAATCTGGTAATGAAGCCATTGCTAATATTGCTCCAGTCTGGGGGTTAACTAAAATACCCATTGCTGATGAAGCCTCTGTCTCATTAATTCTTCGATGTAATTCTTCTTGCAAAACAACTTGATAATCAAGATCAATCGTAAGTTGGATGTTATTTCCATCAATTGGCGCTTTTGATGGGAATCCATTATTTGGTAAAGCATTTCCTTTTCCGCTTAATTGACGTATTACCCATCCAGGTGCTCCTGTTAAATAATCATTGAATTGCTGTTCTATTCCTGTAAGGCCCAAATTATCTGGATCAGTGTAACCAATTAATTGTGCAGCTATATTGCCATTTGGATAAAACCGATGTGAGTCTCTCTCCACAATTAAGCCTTCGGGTAAATCATCAAGTATTGCTTTTGATTTTTCTTTACTCAGATTTCTTTCCAAGTAAGTAAAGTTCTTATTTTTTTCTAATTTCTCTTTATAATATTTTGATGAACGTCCAAAATGATTACTTAATTCATTCGCGAGCTTACTTGTGTTACTAACTTTGCCAGGATAAGTTGCAAAAGAGTATTTAATAATATTTCTTGTTAGGGGCTTACTATTTTTGTCATATATATTACCTCTAACTGAAGGGATAGGTATTTGTGCTTGCGCTTGTTTAAAACCGATCTGTCTATACTTTGAACTTTTAATTACTTGTACTTGAAATAATCTGAATGACAGACCTATCCATGAAAATAGAACAAAAGATATAACTATTAAGATTCTTGAACGAAACTTTAGATAATTTTTAGTCATTTATTAAATGCTAAATTATTTGGATTAATATAAACTGAGATCGTTTCGGGAGTTGCGAAAACCATACCAAGCTCTTTTCTAGCTTTCTCTGTTACACGATCAACCCTACCAAGTAAAGCAATATCATTTTGAAGATCCTTAATGCTGTTATTTAATTCTTCTCTAGTAGCTTTTTGCAATTCTATTGCAATTAGAGTCTCATCAATTTCTGTATAGACCCATAAATAAGATATAAGGCCGACTATTGATGCAATCGCTATACCAAAAAACGATAATGTCTGTATAAATTCTTTTTGTTTTCTAGCATTTCTTTTTGTGTGCTTTCTCATAATTATATCTTCCTAGCTACTCTTAGTTTTGCACTTTTAGATCTTTTATTAGTTGTTATTTCTATTTCTGTAGGCCTAAGTGGTTTTTTTGTTAAAATTTTTAATGAACTAATATTTGATAAGTGCTTGTATTGATGTTTCACCAATCTGTCTTCGAGGGAATGATAACTAATAATAGCTATTGTTCCATTTGGAGATAAAAAATCAGCAAACTTTAAAAGAAAATCTTGTAGAATTTCTAATTCCTTATTCACAACTATTCTTAGAGCTTGAAAGATTCGAGCAAAGATACGATCTCTATTTTTCGGAGGAGTGCATCTTCGGATTGCCTCACGTAAATGATTTACTGATTTCATTTCTTTCATTTCTTTCATTGATCGCGCGATGCGGTAAGAGAATCGTTCTTCCCCATAGATTTGAAATATTTTTGTTAATTTATCAATATTATTATTTTTGATAATATCGCTTGCTTTTTCACCGGAAGAAAAATCAAACCGCATGTCTAAATCTCCGTCAGATCTATATGAAAACCCTCGTTGTTTAGTATTAAGCTGATTTGATGATAGCCCAAGATCAAGAATGACACCATTAACGCGCGAGATGCCCTCTTTAGATAATATAGTATCAAGCTTATTATATGATGAATGATGGAGAGATAGTAGGGCGGAAGAGTTTGAAAAGTTTTTTCTGCAGATTTTCAAAGCTTCTTCATCCCGATCAATGCCTATTAATTTACCGTGTTTTCCTAGTTTGTTGAGGATTGGGGTGGCGTGCCCTCCAGGTCCAATGGTCCCATCTATATAGACTCCATCTGATACTATGTTTAGATAGGATAAAATTTCGTTGCTCATAACAGGAATATGGTTTGCTAAATCCTGTATTGAGCCTTCTTTCATTAAATGATAATCTTTTCTGCAAGTTCATCATAGGCATTATTATCTATTTTCATATTTTTCTTATCAATTTCTTTTAGCTTATCAGGATTCCAAATTTCTATTTTGTTCACCATCCCAATGATTAATGTTTTTTTCTTTAAATGAGAGTAATCAATTAGGTTTGATGTTAATTGTATACGTCCTTGTTTATCATAAGTAGTAGAGGAGGCATAACGCACAGTGCTCCTAACAAAAGTTCTATTAATTGCTGATAGTGAAGATAGGTTTTTCAAATTATTTTCAATGTTTTTCCAAATAATTGCCGGGTAAACCCAAATACATGGATCCATTCCTTTTGTAATAACAAACATTTCTTCATTATCCGCAGATAATGCTTTACGAAATTTTGCTGGAATATTGACACGACCTTTATTATCAACCGTATAAGAATATTCCCCAGTAAATGTATTTAAATTTGTAGTCATAACTATTTAAATATAAGGGATATTTACCCACAACTACCCACAATATATTTCGTTTGAATATTTATATCAATATATTTTTATCTAATAATGTTAATAAAGATGGATTTATAGAGTAGCTATATTATGATCAGAGGATAGTGGGTAGAAATGTGTAGAAAATTAGTTTTGAGGAACGAAATGTTGAATGGTAATAGTTCGAGTAATGCCATTCAGATTAATTTTTGCTGGATAATTTGTTGATTCAAGATAGGGGATTAATTGGCCATTCCAAAAAATATTTATATTTTTTGCAGGATTAACTAATAAGTCGAATCTTTTAACGAATGAGAAGTTATCCTGATTAGAGCTATTTAAAATATTCTCAATAGGTAGAGCGGAATCAGTTTCTGTTCTTATCCAAATATTTTCTTTTCTTGAAATAATTTTTACCATAAATGGAGGCGCTACATCTATTGAGCCACTATTTGTTTTATCTATAATAAAATCATTAATTAATTCAAAATCTGTTATTGGATTTAAACTAGATATTTGCTCGATATTATTATCCATAGTTGAATTTTCATCATTTGTAACAATTTTTTTAATTATATATATACTAAATAGAAGTAATAATATCATGGAGAAACCTTTAAGCCATTCGGATTTCTTCTGATACGGGTTTTTTGGCGATTCAATCTTAGAAGATTCATTAATTTCTTCTGTTTCATTATTTTCTGTAAAAATATTTTCACCAGTATCAATAGAATCTTTCTTTTTCTTCTTCTTATTAATATTATTTAATTCATCCAACTGATGAAGAGCATCAACGGGGTCTGCTCCTATTTCAACACAATATGCTTTAAGAAATAAACGGATATATGTACTTGGTAAAATTTCAAATTTTCCATTTTCAATGGCTTTCAAGTATTTTAAATCGATCTTAGTTCGTTTTTCAATTGCTTCAAGATCAATTTTACGTTCACGCCTTAAAGACTTAAGTTTTTTGTGTAGATCACTCATAATATTTGTAATTCAATGTAGAAATTAAATTTCATTTAGTAATATGAAAAACTAAATTATCTCAATTTATTTATTTCTTCCCAGAATTTAGATAAAGGAAGACCCATAACATTATAGAAACAACCATCAATTTTTCTCACACAAACTGCAAACCAATCTTGTATACCATAACTTCCAGCTTTATCAAAAGGGCTATAAGTTCTAATATAATGAAAGATATAATTATTGCTTAAATCATTAAATGTAACTTTTGTGGTTTCATGGAAAGTTTTATTTATACTTTCATCTTTACATTGAAGAGATACTCCTGTGATTACTTTATGCGTTTTTCCAGATAGCATTGTAAGCATATTAAAGCTTTCTTTTTCATCTTTTGGTTTTCCAAGTATTTTTCCATTACATACTACTATAGTGTCTGCTCCAATAACTAATTTTTTAGGAAACTTTAATGAAACTTTTCTGGCTTTTTTTAATGCAAAATATTTTGCAACTCTTTTCGGAGAAAGATCTAAATCAATTGATTCATCTACGCCACTAATTTCAGTAGTAAAATTGATCCCAATTTGCTTTAATAATTGTTTTCTTCGAGGTGAACTGGAAGCCAAGATAATATTATTAAAATGAAACATTAGTATTATTGATATTTAGCTATTTTACCAATTTTTGATATTTTACTTCCATCGTTAAATGCTTTCAGTGAATATAGATATACTCCATTAGCAATATTATCTCCATATTTATCTTTACCGTCCCAGTTGATAAAGTTATAGCCAGCTTCATAAAAATCTCTATCAATATTTCTAATTTTTCTTCCCCCTAAAGTATAAATATTAATTTCAATTTCAGCTGATTCATTTATTTCAAAGCTAAACTGAGTATTATTTTTAAAAGGATTTGGATAATTATATACATTAAATAAAGTTAAACCTTTATTTTCTGAAATAAATAGTTTTATCTCTTTTTCTGAAGGATTATTAGCATTATCCCATGCTTTAACTTGAAAATACAAATTTTCATTACTTAAATCATTAATAAGTATTCTTCCTGTTGTAATACTATTTTCATCATAAATAAATAAATGAGTTATATCACTTTTATTTTCATTGCTTTTATCTGAATATAAGATTTCATGACCAATTTCTCCTGTAAGGTTAATTCCAATTGGGTCAGATAATCGTAAATATAATTTTTCTCCATCTTCCAAATGATCTGAATTTCTTAATTGAAAACCATTTTCTTTTTCAAATGATATAATAGGGCCAGTTACATCTTGAACCGAGCTACCTCCCTTTAATATAATATTCTGTAGAGAACCAATTGCTTCCTCTGATGGATTATTTTCAATTATCATATAAATATTAATTTCTCCAGGAGCATTAGAATAGGATATATCTTTGGGCACTCTCATCATAGCACTAAAATCTTTTCCATTAAAAGAGAATTGACCTTTAAACAATGTTTTTCCTGGTAGGATATAGCTTAATTCTTGTATAGTAGAATTAATTGAGTATTCTCTAGTAACATTTTTATCCGCATCATTTAAAGTAAGAAAACCATATCCAGAACCATTAGTATTTATTTCTTGAATAGCGTTAACCCTTGCAGTATCTAATGTTAGTAAAGTATCAGGATTAACATTAACAATATCTAAGCTATGCTGGGGTAAAGCAAGCTTCATAGCAGGATCTCCAAATAATTGAAAAAGCTCACCACTTGAAGATCCATCTTTCACTGATTGCATTATAATTCCAATGGGTTCATTTGTTATTATGCTATCTCTAAAAATAGATTTAAATATTTCTCTCGTAAAATATGCATTACTACTAACTGATATTAGTCTTGTCGTAGATATAATTGCACTTGCACCATTATTTTGCATACGAATAATTTCTTCAGAAAAAGCTTCTGATTCAATTTCATCAAAATGACCCCATGAACATGTACCTGCTATCCAAACAGGGAGCATTCCATTTGTATTAATATTATTTATGTCGTCATCTTGATACAATAATCTCTCTTGAGCCCATTGATGAGCAGATCCATGTCCTATATAATTAATTATAGAGGTGCCTTCAGAAAGGATGCTTAATAGTTCTTCAGTAGCATCAGGTTTTATTACCCCGTACAGTGATGAATTGCTGACTTCAGGATATTCCATCATATATAATTTTCTAATTTCTATACCTGGTCCAATAAGATTAGATATAGTCTCAGAGTTTTGAGTATGACTTTTTCCAGTTGCTATTGAACCATGAACAGGCTCTGGCCTTGCTGCATCATCTGCTACGAGGGTGATGCGTTGTCTCCACATTCCATAAATAGGATTGTTTTCGTATTGGATAATCTTTTCAACAAATGCAGAGACATCATCTTTTGATTTCGCAGGATATCTACCAATTGCTAAATCAGGTATTAAGCCATTATACGCAGCTAATCTATCATCAGTTGCTCTATGGTTATTACTGTAGCCAATTTGAACTGTTGGGACCTTGATACTGGATTGTTGTGTTATATTTCTATAGTCATAGTCAGCATCACCCATTAATAAGACTGTATAAGGTTTAGGGTTTTGCCAATTTTCTTGAGTCCATTGAATAAAATCTCTTATAGCAACTGGATCTTTATTTCCCCCAGAGAATTCATTATAAATTTGTTCTAAAGAGATATATTCACAACTACCTCGATGTGATACTAATGGTGCAGATACAGTAGAAAATTCTAATGGACCAATAATTAGATGTTCAACGCCTGGTCTAATAATTCTATAGTTACTGAATGATATATTTTCTAATAGGTCAATTTCACTTATATCATTTAGTGTAGACTGCGAAAAAACACTATATCGTGTCAATGTGTCCTCTGGTAGAATAGTATCAAAATACATACCTGAATTATCTATACTTTGTATAACTAATTTTGGAGATGCTATATCAGTAATATCCCAAATAATTATTTCAGATTGGGTGTTAAATCGAAATCTAATAGTATTGCTATGAATAGGTGAAAAAAATTCATAAGGGATATTTTGATCATCGAGGTTTCTGCCGTATTCCCCAAAGATATAGTCAAAATGGGGTTGTGAATAAGAATTATTAGAGGAATTTTTTAGTATAAATATGTTTGTTCCATTATTTAATCTATTTCCCGAAAAACTAAAAGTTGAATTAGCTCTAACTAATCCCACCCAAGACTTCGATGATTGCAAATCATTAAGTGATTCATGGTAAATTTCAATAAAATGATTTGGATTTGCCTGGGCTTCAATTGATGATGAATTTCCCAAAAAACCTACAGTAGTATTTACATCTATTGATTGATTTGGTGACTCTATTGAGGTCACCACTGTATTTGAACTGCCATTTGGAATTGCTGCGCCAGCCCATGAAAGACCACCCGCAAAAGGGTTAATTAAATCATTCTCATCATAAAAAGTTGAAAGACCATAGTTAAGTGTTACACTAGAATTAGTTGAGGATTCTAAATTATCGATTCTTTTGCCAAGATTTATATTATCATCTGGTATAAAAAGCCAATAATTATTTTCAGTAAAATACAGATTCTTTTGATGACTAATATCTATTCCATGATTATTTATTCCGCTTACTCCTCTACCATAAAAAATGATCTGATCACCTTCGTCAAGCTTACCATCATTTTCCCCATCGAAATAAATACCTATCTCAATTAAATTTTCTTTAATGGGTGTATAATTTATTGTTCCTATTAAATCATTACTACGGTCCCTACCTAGGCTAGAACTTGTAAATAACTTAAAACTTCTTGGATCTCGATTGGAGGTTTCTATCCCACTATTTATGATGATGTTTGCGGGTATACTATGCATACCATCTTCCGTAATTTTAAATTGAGCCCATTGTCCATTTGCAGGATAGATTCTTTTATTATTTGGTTGATTTTTTTCTTTAACCCAATTTTTTGCTATAGGCCAATTAATTACACGATTATTTAGTATTTTGTTTTCAGTAAAATTTGGAGATTTATTTTTTGATTGTGCTTTAGTAAATAGACAAGTAATTCTAATATTTTTGTAATATTTATTATTATCCTTTTTCGTATCTATTTGTAAAGTTGCAACATTTAGATTCTGTAAACGTTGAAGATTAATCCATTCTATACCTTTAAATTCAGTTGGATCCCAATATGGAGATATCTTATTATCTATTCCATATTCAATAAGAAGTTCTGGGTATTCTAGTTCTGGTAAGCCTATAAGTACTGATATAGGCTTTAGATCTTGTTCTGATTGTAAATCTACATTTATATCCAGAATTAATTTTTGTTGATTAGATTGTATAATCGAATAATTAATTTCAGCATATAAATTTGCTATTAAAAATATTGGAAAAAGTCTATATATAAACTGCATGAGTATCTGAATTTAGATATTTTGGATCTATTGAGTTTGAATTATGACGATTTAATAATCTATTAATATTAGATTTAATACGATTATTTAGTATTTCAGTTCCAATATGTTAGAAAGGTTAATGATTTTTTATGTTTGATTTTGAAATAATCAAAGATTTGTATACCAATATGTCAAAACGAATAGATTTTGCAAAGGATATACTCCAACGCCCATTGACTTATTCTGAAAAAATATTATATAGTCACCTATTTAAAAATGATTTTGATGAGGAATATATAAGATCAGAATCTTACGTAGAATTTTCGCCAGATCGTGTAGCTATGCAGGATGCTACAGCTCAAATGGCATTATTACAATTTATGATGGCTGGTAAAAGTACAGTTGCAAAGCCCACTACAGTTCATTGCGATCATCTCATCCAAGCAAAAGTTGATGCAAAAAAAGATTTATCTGTTGCTTTAGATACTAATGGAGAAGTATATGATTTTTTGGAGTCAGTATCAAATAAATATGGAATTGGTTTCTGGAAACCTGGTGCAGGAATAATTCATCAAGTTATTCTTGAGAACTACGCATTTCCTGGAGGGATGATGATAGGTACGGATAGTCATACAGTAAATGCTGGTGGTCTTGGTATGATAGCTATTGGAGTGGGTGGTGCAGATGCGGTTGATGTCATGGCAGGAATGCCATGGGAATTATTATTCCCTAAACTAATTGGCATTAAACTTATTGGTGAGCTAAATGGATGGGCATCATCTAAAGATATTATTTTAAAAGTTGCAGGATTATTATCCGTAAAAGGAGGTACTGGTGCAATAGTAGAGTATTTTGGATCAGGAGCAAAGACGCTCTCTTGTACTGGTAAAGGAACAATATGCAATATGGGTGCTGAAATAGGTGCGACAACATCTATTTTTGGTTATGATGAAAATATGGCCAAATATCTTCATTTAACCGGACGATCTGAAGTCGTAAAATTAGCTGATAGTTTTAAAAATTATCTACAAGCGGATGATGAAGTTTATTCTGATCCAGAATTATTCTTCGATAAAGTAATAGAGGTTAATTTATCTGAATTAGAACCTCATTTAAATGGCCCATTTACTCCTGATCGGGCAACACCAATATCTGAAATGGCTAAGGAAGCAGAGAAGAATGATTGGCCAACCAAGATTGAAGTGAGTCTTATTGGATCATGTACAAATTCATCTTATGAAGATATATCTCGTTCAGCAAGCGTAGCAAAGCAAGCAATAGATAAAAATCTTAGTGTAAATAGTGATTTTACTATAACACCTGGAAGTGAGCAAGTAAGGTATACAGTAAATAGAGATGGCTTACTAAGCGTATTTGAAGAGATTGGTGGAGTCGTCTTGGCAAATGCTTGTGGCCCATGTATAGGGCAATGGGATAGGCATTCAGATGATCCAGATAAAAAAAATACAATACTTACATCATTTAATAGAAATTTTTCTAAACGAAATGATGGCAATCCAAATACATATGCTTTTGTAGGATCCCCAGAGCTTGTAACTGCTCTTGCAATTTCAGGAGATCTTTCATTTAATCCAATTAAAGATACTTTAGTTAATAAGAATTTAGAAGAAGTAATGTTAGATCCACCTATTGGTTTAGATTTGCCTGCAAATGGATTTGACGTTGAAGATTTAGGTTACCAAGCACCAACTATAAATGGTTCTTCTAATAAGATTATTGTAGATCCAGAATCAAAACGATTACAGTTGCTTACTCCTTTCTCAAAATGGAAAGGAGATAATTTTATTAATTTGAAATTATTAATTAAAGCAAAAGGAAAATGTACTACTGATCATATATCTATGGCAGGACCTTGGTTAAAATATCGTGGTCATTTAGATAATATTTCTGATAATATGTTGACTGGAGCAATTAATTATTTTAATAAAAAATCCAATTTAGTTAAAAATCAACTTACTGGAGATTATGGACCAGTTCCTCTTGTACAAAGATATTATAAAAAGAATAATATTATGTCTATTGTAGTAGGTGATGAGAACTATGGTGAAGGTTCTTCAAGAGAGCATGCGGCTATGGAGCCAAGACATTTAGGTGTGCGTGTAATTCTTGTTAAATCATTTGCAAGAATTCATGAAACAAATCTTAAAAAACAAGGAATGCTGGCTCTTACATTTAATGATCCTTCTGATTATGATAAAATATTAGAAGATGATTTGTTCTCATTTATTGATCTTGATGAGATTTCTCCTGGAAAGACAATTAGTATGGAGATTAAGCATAGTAATTCAGATATTGATATTATTAACTGTAATCATACCTATAATGATACACAGATAGCTTGGTTTAGAGCAGGATCAGCCCTTAATTTGATTCGAGAAAATGAAAGATAATAAAATTAAAGTTCTCATTACGGACCCACTTTCAGATGCAGGCCTTTCTGTATTAAAGAATGCAAATATTAGTATAGTTTATAATACAGATGTTGAAAAGAAAGAATTGTTAAATATAGTTTCAGAAATTGATGGATGGATCATTCGAAGTGGAACTATAATTGATGAAGAATTAATAAATACTGCAAAAAAACTACAGGTTATTGGACGTGCTGGTGTTGGTGTAGATAACATTGATATTCCTGCAGCTACTCAAAAGGGAATTATTGTGATGAATACGCCAGATGTTAATACTGTATCTGCAGCTGAACACACAATTGGCATCATGTTATCATTAGCTAGAAACATTTCTATAGGCAATCAAAGACTTAATGCTGGAAACTGGGATCGCAATAATCTTATCGGCACTGAGCTTAGAAATAAGACCATAGGTATAGTTGGCTTAGGGAAAATTGGCAGAGAAGTGATGACCAGATGTTTATCATTTGGTATGAGTGTAATAGGTTTTGATCCATATATAGCTGATAATATTTTTAGTCAAGATGAAGTTACATTAACTGATTTAGATTCTCTGACAAGACAATCTGATTTTATTTCAGTACATGTACCAAAACTAGAATCTACAGATAATCTGTTTGATTTAGAAAGAATCAAGATGATGAAATCAACAGCAATGATAATAAATGTTGCTCGTGGAGGAATTATTAATGAAGAAGATTTAGCTGTTGCAGTTAAAGAGGGGATAATTGCTGGTGCTGCTATAGATGTTTTTGTACAAGAGCCTATTAAAAAAGACCATCCTTTTACTAATATTGATAATATTCTTATGACTCCTCATCTTGGTGCTTCTACTAAGGAAGCTAAAGAAGGAGTATCAGTAACAATTTGTGAATTAGTAAGAGACTATATTATTGATAATAAGCTTTCAAGTGCATTAAATATTCCTATAGGTGATATGAATATGTTAAAACAGATTCAACCCCATTTATTACTTGCAGAAAAAATGGGTATTATTCAAGGGCAACTAGCTCAAGGTGCTATCCAAAAAGTAAAAGTGAATGTTCAAGGACCTTTTGATGATATTAAACCATTTATGTTATCTTTTATCAAAGGATTATTAAATGATCTTGTTCCTGATAGAGTGAATTATATTAATGCTGAATTTCTTGCAAAAGAAAGAGGTGTTATTATTGAATATGGGGCAAATAACGAAGACGGTTCTTATACTAATCTAATTAATTCTTGTGTAGTATCTGGTAATGCAGAAAACATGCTTGATGGTAGTGTTTTTGATGGTAACCAGCTGCGATTAGTTAAAATTTTAGGATATGAAATGGATATAAACCCAATGGGGAACTTATTATTTATTAAAAACGAAGATGTCCCTGGTGTAATTGGAAAAGTTGGAACACTTTTAGGTGAAAATAAAATTAATATAGGTGCATATATCTTAAGCAATACATCTGAAATGGATGAAGCCTTTGCATTAATAAGATTAGATGCAGAAGTTCCTTCTTCTATTATTCAATTATTAGTTGATATACCAGAAATTTTATCTGTCCAACAAATTATTTGTTAACAAATAATTTCAATTTTTGAAAAAAAAAGAAAATTCTAAAATCAATATTGTTGGTGCTGGTATTGCTGGAATGACAGCAGCAATCAATCTATCTAAATTTGGTAAATCTGTAACAATTTATGAAAAGAAGGGTAATATTGGTGATTCTAGAGATGGAGATTTTGAGGGCATAGAAAATTGGATGTTTTCAAAAAATGTATCCGAATCAATTATCGAATGTGGTATAGATTTTAATGGTATTCCAAAATTCCCCATATTTGAATTTTCTGTCCATTTAAATGGTGTTTTACCTGTTAAAATTAAATCTCAGGAACCTTTTTTCTATATAGTTAAGAGAGGTTCTTCTAGTGGTTCATTTGATAATTATTTGGCGGAAATATGTAATAGTTTAAATGTCAGATTTCGATTTAATCAACATTATAATATTCTTGAATCCGATATTAATGCAACAGGGGCATATCGCGCAGCAGCATATATTCGTGGAGCACAAATTGTAACTGATTTGCCAAACCAAGTACATTTATTACTTGGAAAACAATTTGCACCAAGAGGTTACGCATATTTAATTATTATAGATGGTTTTGGTACCATAGCAACAGCATTTAAGAAAAGTTCAAAATCCATTGATCCATTAAATCCATGTATACAATATTTTAAAACACATGGGTTTGATTTTGAGGTTAAAAGTAAATTTGCTAACAGAGGTAGTTTTAATCTGCCTAAGCTTTGGAATAGAGCCTGCCCTATAATGATAGGTGAAGCCGGTGGATATCAAGATTATCTATTTGGATTTGGTATGAGGATGGCAATGTATTCTGGACTCTCTGCTGCATACAAATTATCTGGTAAAAATTACCAATCGAAGATTATTAATCGTGATTTAAATAATAAGAGAAGAATTTCATTTGCTAATAGGCTTTTATTTGAAAACTTATCAATTGATAATGTTAACTATTGGGTAAATAGGTTTGAAAAAAGTAAAAACCCTGTAAATATTTTAAGATCAGCATATAATTGGAATTGGAAAAAAATTATTAAAAGTATTAAACTTGCTAATCAATATGAAATACGCTTTTCTTAGAGGAATTCAATTATTTGCAATGATAATTATAATTTCTGGCTTTGTATTAGGTATACGATTACGTAATATGGATATAGAGTTATCATCTTTAGTCATTGGAGCAGGGATTTTTTATGTGGCAAATCTTTTTCTTAATAAAACAAACTAATCATATTTAAACCTAGGATATTATAAAATGACCAAACTATGGAATGATTTAAAAAAAAATATGAAGGATTGGAGTTCGGCGGCTGTAGAGAAAGCGGAAGAGGTTAGTAAAATTGCAGTTGCGAAGACTGAAGAATTAACTAAAATAAGTAAAATTAAGATTGAGGAACATCAGTTACAGCGAGAGTTGTCAACTTTATTTGAAGACATGGGACGGATGGTTACAAAATATGCAAAAGATGAAAATATGGTAAACTTTTCAGGCAACCAGGAGTTTTTTCATCTTGTTGAAAAAATTGATAAAATTCAATTAAAAATTGATAAAAAAATAACTGATATCAGAGATATAAAAGAGGAGTACAATATCCCTGATGCAGATATCGAATTTGCAATAACAGATAATCCTAATTTAGACGATCAAAATAAAGAAAAAGAAATTAATGAAGAAATTGATTCTGAAGATGAAAATTTAAAAGAATCAATTTCTAATAAAGATTAATTATAGCTGATCTATTTTGAATAATAGGCCTGACATAGGTAATAAACGTTCCCTTGAATTATACCTAGACGAGATAAAAAACTATAAACCTCTTAATCCGAAAGAAGAAATTATTTTGGCAGAGCTTGCCAAAAAAGGAGACTTAGAGGCGATAAATAAGCTAATTACTCATAATCTACGTTTTGTAGTTGCTGTAGCTAAAAAATTTCAAGGTCAAGGTATTCCTTTTGAAGATCTTATAAATGAGGGGAATTTAGGTTTAATGAAGGCTGTTGATAGGTTTGATGAAACTCGTGGATTTAGGTTTATCTCTTATGCAGTTTGGTGGATTACTCAAGGGATACGTCAAGCAATTCAAAAAACTGGAAGAGTGATAAGGTTACCAGCACATGTAAGAGAATCTATGGGTAAGTTATATAGAAAATCTGTTGAATTAGAACAGCATATTGAAAGAGAGCCAACAGCAGATGAACTTGCTGAAATTACAAAAACATCAGCAAGTTGGATAGATGACCTAAAAAGAATTATCTCTGAACCCGTTTCTTTGGAGGAGTCATTTGGAGATTCTGATACTGCTCTATTACATTTATTAGCATCAAATGATCCTAGGCCAGAAGCGAACCTAATGAAGAATAGTCTTGAAAAAGAAATTCTATCTGTTCTAGATACATTAGAGGAAAGAGAAAAGATAATTCTTGTTTATTATTTTGGTTTTGAAGGAAATCAGCAAAAGAACCTTCAAGAAATTGGGGATGAATTGAAAATATCAAGTGAGCGGGTGCGGCAAATTAAAGATAGAGCATTACAAAGACTTAGGCATGTGACTCGTTCACAATTATTAAAAATATATATTCATTAAATATTTTGAATTAATTATAGTTTTTATAGTAAAATCTTTTGGAATTATACTAATATTATTAACTTCCTTGGTTATGCTTAAGAGACGAAAAAAAATATCCTCTAGTATTAACGATCATCGTTATGCATTTATATCTTATGATGATGAGAATGGTAATCAATGGGATTTTTCTAAAACACAATTATTGATAGTTGTTTTCCTCTGTGTGTCAATTGTTGGTACAGGTTTATTTTTTGCTACAGATTATCTTACTAAAATCTTATATCAGACAAAATTAAAGAGTCTAAAAAGGGATTATAGTCAGTTATCAATTACATTAACAAAGCTTCAGCAACAGATGGACTTATTATCTACACATGTTGTGAATATAGAAGAAAAAGATCGCGCATTGAGGACTTACGCTAATATGCCTCAAATAGATAAAGATGTTAGAAAGTTAGGCATTGGAGGTATGGAGGTTGTGAAACCTCTTAAATTGGAAAATCAATTATCAGATCCAGCAAGTAAATTAATTGATTTAGAGATGAATGTTGATAATCTAACAAGGAAAGTGAAATTGGAACTTGCTAGTTATTCAAATATTTACAATAAAGTAATAAAAGAGTCAGATCGTTTAAAGTCAATTCCATCTATTCGTCCAGTAAATGGAGGATATATAAACTCAGGATTTGGCTATCGCAATGATCCCTTTACTAGTAAACCTCGTTTTCATTATGGCCAAGATATTACTGTCTCCTCTGGTACAAATATTTATGCACCTGCTGATGGCGTAGTTAAATATTCTGCTAGACAGGGGGGATTTGGAAAAGTAATTAAATTGGATCATGGATATGGATATAGAACAATTTTTGCACATTTATCAAAGTTTTATGTTAAATGGGGACAAAAAGTAAAACGTGGTGATCTTATTGGTAAATCAGGGAATACAGGACGCTCAGCAGGCCCCCACTTACATTATGAAGTCCATCGTAATGGAGTTCCACAAAACCCATTGGATTATTTTTTCAGTGGGTATATCAAATAAATTAGAGCAAATAACTCACATAAAATCTGGGGTTCGTAATTAAACATTTATATTATGGGTAAATATTACCTAGAAACTTATGGATGCCAAATGAATGTGGCAGATTCCGAAATCATTCAGGGCATACTTAAAGCCAAAAAATATTCTTCCATTGATTCTATGGATAAGGCGGATATTATTTTTGTGAATACATGTGCAATTAGAGAACATGCCGAAGAAAAGGTGCATTCTCGTCTAGGAGTTTTTTCAAGAATAAAACATAATAACCCTGACGTAATAATTGGTGTATTAGGATGTATGGCACAGCATTTAAAAGATGATATTCTTGATACTAAGCCATATGTGGATATCATTCTCGGACCCGATTCTTATAGAAAACTACCGGAATTACTTGAACGTAAAATGGAAGATAAAGAAAATATAGTAGACACTCAATTATCTAGATATGAAGTTTATGATAATTTTTTTCCTTCAAGAAAAGAGGGCATCAATGCATGGGTATCTATTATGCGTGGATGCGATAAATTTTGCACTTTTTGTATTGTTCCATTTACAAGAGGACGAGAAAGAAGTCGCAGTATAAATAGTATTGTTAATGAAGTTAAAAAAGCAGTTGATGAAGGATTTATAGAGATTACATTATTAGGCCAAAATGTTAATTCTTATAAATATAAAAACTTTTCCTTTGATTATTTATTAAAAGAAATAGCAGATATATCTGGAGTCGAAAGATTAAGGTACACTTCTCCTCACCCCGAAGATATGACTGATGAAGTCCTACATGTCATGGCTCATTATGATAATATTTGTAATGCAGTTCATTTTCCATTACAGGCAGGATCAAATCGAATTCTTAATCGCATGAATAGAACATATACAAGAGATCATTTTATCGAAAAATCCAATCGAATTAGAGAAATATTACCAAATTGTGGTTTGAGTACTGATATAATAGTTGGTTTTCCTGGTGAGACGAATTCTGAATTTGAAAAGACATTGGATGTGATGAATGAAGTAAAATTTGATTCAGCATTTACATTTAAATATTCACCAAGATCGGGAACGAAAGCACATGAATATTCAGACCAATTATCAGAAATTGATAAACAAGCTAGATTAGAAAAAGTGATAGAACTTCAGAAGAAACATACTATTATTAGAAATAAAGATATGATAGGTAATATTGAAAGAGTTTTAGTTGAAAAAAATAGTAAAAGATCTACTAATCAGTGGGCTGGTAGAACTGATTCTAATAAATGGGTTATTTTTGATAAAGAAAATGAAGATATTAAAGATATTGTAGATATATTGATTACTGATGCAAAAGGAATTAGTTTGCATGGGCATTTAGTTAAAAAGAAAGAAGCAGCATAATGAAACTATTTAAGATTTTTGGTGCACTCTTATTTTTAGTACTTATACTAGTTTTTTTGTTAAAAAATACTGAAGAAGTAGCCATTGATTTAATTTTTATTCAATATGAACAAGTAAACATTGCATTTGTCATGATAGGTGCTCTTGCTGTAGGAATTTTAATTGGCTATGGTGTAGCAGTTACCTCAATAATTTCAAGCAAATCTGAATCTCGTTCTTTGAAATTAAAAAATAGGCGATTATCTGATGAACTTAATGATCTTAGAAATGTTGCTATTGATGAAGGTATATATGATAATGATGATGGAGAAGATTAACTTTGGAATTATTTATTCTTCTATCAATACTGGTGATTGCATTAGGTGCCAGTTTTTATTTCTATTATAAAAAAAAACCAATACAAAAGACTAATTCAAATACACTGTATACTGAAGCATTGAATATGCTTGTAAGAGGTGACGCCGATAATGCTATTCGGTTATTGAGAGACGTTGTTAAGCAAAACACAAATCACTTAGATGCTTATTTGCAACTTGGAGATATTCTTCGTGAGCAGGGAAATTCTCAAAGTGCTATAAAAATACATCAATCTCTTACTGTGCGTCCTGGATTAGATGATAAACTTCAAAATCAAATACACCAATCGCTTGCAAAAGACTATTTAAGCATTAATGAAATCTCATTAGCAAAAAAAGAAGCTGAAATGATTTTAAATATTGACAAAAAAGATTTTTGGGCTAATGAATTTTTACTTGATTTAGCTGAAAAAAATCATGATTGGAGTCAAGCTGCTCAATTAATAAAAACTATAGAAAAAAATAATAAAAGTGATATAACTCGTTTTGCAAGATTTAAAGTGTATGAAGGAATGGAAAAATTTGAGAATGATGATCGTAATGGAGCTGAACAATGTTTCAATAAAGCGATATCATTATCACCTAATTTTGGATTTCCTCATCTGCATCTTGGGAATTTATTTTCTGAAAATAGAAATCTTATCAAAGCTTTAGAGCATTGGGAACAATTTGCATTATTAGATACTGAAAATGGTTATACTGTTTACTCAAAGATTGAAGCTGCTTTATTTGATTTAGGACGTTTTAGTGAAGTTGAAAAATTTTATCAGCGTGCGTTAAAAAACAACCCTGAAAATCTACATGCTTTGGCTAAAATTGCAAATGTACTTGAGGAAAAAGGAGAAAGACAAAAAGCTTTAGAATTGGTTGAAGAAGCTCTTAGAAAACATGAAGATTCAATCAAACTGAGACTCATGAAATTAAAGCTATCAGTTCAACACGCATCTCCTCCACAGCTAGCTCAGCAAATTGATAGTATGATAGACATTTTGACATCTCACAAAGAGTGAAGAATATCAGAATTATAATATTTTATTTTTTTGTTAATACTGTCCTTCTCTTTTCACAGGATATAGATAAATATTTAGGTCTTATAAATGAAGGAAGAATTAATGATGTCATTTCTGTATTACCAGAATTAGAAGCTCTATACAAAGATGACCCATCCGTTCATTATTTGAGAGCGATAGTAACTGAAGATGCGGAAAAAGCATTGCTTATTTATAGAGATATTCTAAAAAATTATCCAGATCACAAATTTGCTGATGATGTAGCAATGAAGATTGGAGAATATCTTTTTTCAAGAGGTTTGTATACACAAGCAAGTAAACAATTTCGTTTAGTACCTCTAGTATATTCGACAACCGATCATGCGCAAAGAGCAACAGACCTCATGGTAAATAGTTATTTTGCTGTTGGGCATCGAGATAGTGCTGCATTTTATATTCGTCAAATAAGATTATTGCATCCTAGTTTAGATTTTGATAAATATGGTTTAGCTTCATTAGTTGACCCTCCTAAAGAGGCAAAATTAGTAAAACTCGATGACTCAAAAGTTTCTGCTAAATTAAAAAATAGAAAGAATATATGGACTGGACCTAAAGCTAATCCAAAAATTCCAAAAAAGGGTCCAAGTAAAAGTAAAGACTATGTTGCTCAAGTAGGTGCATTTAGTAAATATCAAAATGCACAAAGGATAAAGAACTTACTTGTTCAGGGCGGGTTTAATGCAGAAATTGTTGAAGTACCATCAGCTGGTAGGCGACTACATGCAGTCCGTATTATTAGATTTAACAGTTTTGATGAGGCTGAGAAAGAAGGTGAGCGAGTGAAGATGAAATTTGGTCTTGAATATCGAGTGCTAAATAGACCAAAATAAATTATTTGGGAATGATTGCGAGGCTGGTGCCCGCTACGGTCTTCAAAACCGTTGTCCCGATTATTAATTGGGAGCTGGGTTCGATTCCCAGGCGTTCCCGCCATTTAAAAGCCCTGTTTATATGAAAATAAGCAGGGCTTCCTATTAGATATACATATATTTATTGTTTATCAAAAGATTCATTTTTTATAAACTCTTGTTATTATGCAAGATAAAATTATTATTAATGAAGTGTGTTTGAGGGAATTTTTTCAGAAACAAAAAAAACTATATAGTATTGAAAATAAATTAGAATTACTTGATGGATTAATTTTATCAGGATTAAAGCATATACAACTTTGTTCTTTTGTAAGCCAAAAGATACTACCACAAATGGCAGATGCTGAAAAATTGTATTTTTTTGCGCCCAAGGAAGAAAATATATCTTACAGCGCATTTATCCTTAATGTAAAAGGCTTAAATAGAGCTGTAAATTGTGGTTTTAAAAAATTAGAAACATCTATTTCATTAGATGATGAATATGGGTTAACTAACACAGGGATGGATAGTAAAAGATCTTTAAATGAATTAGGTAATATTGCGGATTTAGCACATAAGTACGATATTAAACTAAGGATTGGATTGCAGTGCGCCTGGGGGAAAAAAAATAATATTATAAATTTTCAAATATTATCTGATAAAATACATAAGATTGTTGCTATGGATCCTAACAAAATATGTTTGGCTGATACTGCTGGTGTTGCGACATCAGATACTATTAAAGAGTGTTTAGGTATAGTAATACCAATAATTGAAGATATACCTTTGGTTATGCATTTTCATCAGACACAAAAGGATTGGAAAGAAAATGTTCATAGTGCAATCGAAATGGGGATAAGAGAATTTGATAGTTCATTAGGGGGAGTGGGCGGCAGTCCTTTTTTACATAAATCTATGGGAAATATACCTACTGAAGAATTAGCAAAGTTAATTGATGAAAGAGGGTTTTATACTGGCGTGGATCAATCTGTTATTGAAAAAACAGTATTGAAATTGAATAGAATTGTAAATAAGATGCCTGATTCAAAAATTGTTTAGTTTAATTAAATAAAAAAGGGGAATATATGAAGCTATACTTAGTTCATGTTGGTTTTTATGATGATAATATTTCTTCCGGATTCTATGAATCACACACAAATTATTTTGTAGTTGCTAGTAGTGTAAAAAGCGCAAAATCAAAAGCTCGTTCAATAAAGGAATATAGAGATAAGAAAATGCATATAGATGGAATAATGGAAGTAAATGAAGTAGATGGTTATAATATCAATTTACAACCTATTGATACTGTAAATGAATTAGGTTTTAAAAAATATAGCTATGATGAAGTAAAAAAGATAAAATAATTTTCAACTGTTTTTACATATTATTAAACTTTGAAGCAAAGTTTTTAATAATTTTTATTGTTGATAAATCTGAATTATATATAGAATACCACCCTTGAAATTCATGTGGTGGATCACCAATAAATTGATCATGTTTTTTCCATATTGACTTAGGTTTTCTTGGCCGTCCAAATCCTCCCCATGCCCAAAAGTTTGATCCTGCTAATGGAGAACCATTTTTCACTTTCAAGGAAATGATATCAAAAACCTTATTAAAGTATTTATCTCGAAGAGATACAGAAGAATTTGAAGAATAATTATTATAATCTCTAGAAATCCCAAACTCTTCTAAAACTACTGGCTTATTTAATTTTATAGCTAATTTCTCATGCTCATTAATGTAAATCTGTACTCTATCTATTGAAGTAGATAAAGATTGTTCATCGGTAGGGTTAAACCACCCCCAGTTTTGTATCCATATATGTATAGTTGTGTAATCAATATATTCACTTTCATGATCTTTAACAAAATTATTTCCTGATGATGGATGGGCAGTAGAACCTTCGCTGCCAACTGTCACTAAATGATTAGGATCTATATCTTTTATCAATTGTGCAGAAAATTCGATCCAATCTAAAAAATCTTCACGATTATTGATTCCTCTAGGTTCATTTCCTAGTTGCCATGACATAATTGTTGGATCATCGCGATATAATTTTCCTGTATATGTATTTTCTCTTAATACAATAAAACGTATATGATTATAATAATGCTCCTTGGCCCCTTTGTTGGAGTAAAAAGAAGAAGCATATTCCTGATATTTTTGCCAATCACCTCCACCCTCAATAGGAGGGTAAGGAATTGTTGTATTATTTTCCCATGATACATATTGCCCCATTCCACCTGACCAATGCCAGAAATTATTCAAACACATAATTGCTTTCATATCTCGTTTTCCCATTTCAAATAAAAGAAAATCTAATCCATCTAATAGATCAGTATTATATTTTCCTGGAGCAGACTGAAGAGATGGAACGATTCTCCATTTTTCAGAATCAGGACCTTCACTACTAGCCATTAATCGTAAATTCTTTACTCCAATATTACTAAGGAAGTCTAGCTCATTTATTAATCGTTGTCTATCACCACTTTCTCCTTTTGAACCAAGATTCATTCCATACCAGAGATTAGTTCCCAAGAAATAATAAGGCTTATCATTTAGAAAAAATCTTTTTCCATCCACTGAAACAAAACCGTCATTTACTTTATGATCATTTTTAACCACTAAGATACCTCCTATCAAAAGTAGAATTGTTAACAAAAATATCTTTTTCATTTATAATTTTTTCTAATCAAAAACATGACTGTAATCTATAATTATATTAAATAATATTTCTGATTAAATGGTCATAAATTGCATGATAGAATTAAGGATACTGCTAATATAATTTTTTATTAATAGAACTATTAATTTTTATTTATTATGTCAATCCATCCCATAGATATATCAATCGTAGTTCTATACCTTGTAACGGTAGTTATTGTTGGGATTTATATAAGTAAACGTGCATCTCAAAACCTAGATACATATTTTTTAGCAGGTAGATCAGTTCCTTGGTATATATTAGGTATTTCAAATTCATCATCAATGTTCGATATCACTGGCACTATGTGGCTAGTACTTATGTTTTTAGTATACGGTGTAAAAGGGGCATGGATTCCATGGATTTGGCCAACGTTTAATCAAATTTTCCTCATGATTTATCTTTCCATATGGATACGTCGATCAAATGTAGTTACCGGGTCTGAATGGATAACAACTAGATTTGGGGAGGGAAAAGGAGCAGAGCTATCAAGAATTAGTGTATTATTATTTGCGATGATTAGTGTAATTGGTTTTTTGGCCTATGCTTTTCAGGGAATTGGAAAGTTTGCTAGTGTCTTTTTCCCATATAATTTTGCTCCTGAGGTGTATGCATTAATCTTTATGGGCATTACTACAATTTATGTTGTTATAGGTGGTATGTATAGTGTTGTATTTACAGATTTAATTCAATTTATATTATTAACTATCGTATCAATCGCAATTGGAATAATAGCTTTTAATAGAGTATCTCCTGATACGCTCTATCAATCTGTACCAGAAGGTTGGTTTGATCTTTCTTTTGGATGGGAATTAGATCTTAACTGGAACGAATTAATCCCTGCTGCAAATAGTCAGATAACTTCAGATGGATGGAATTTATTTACAATATTTTTTATGATGATGATTTTTAAAGGTATGTTAATAAGTATTGCGGGACCAACCCCAGGATATGATATGCAAAGAATATTAGCATCAAAGACACCAAAAGAAGCAGGCTTAATGAGTGGTATCGTTTCAATATGTCAGATACCAAGATGGTTTATGATAGCAGGAGTAACAACATTGGCGCTGGTTTTTTTTAGTAATGACCTAATCAAGATGGGTGATAATGTAGATTTTGAATTAGTATTACCATGGGTAATCAATGAGTTTTTACCCGTTGGATTAGTTGGGCTTGTTCTTGCAGGAATGTTGGCAGCCTTTATGTCGACATTCGATTCTACAGTAAATGCTGGAGCTGCCTATTTAGTAAATGATTTATATAAACGCTATATCAATCCTAATGCTAGTTCACAGATTTATATTAAAGCAAGTTATATAAGTTCATTCCTGATCGTTGGTATAGGAATAATTTTTGGTTTCATGTCCGAATCAGTTAATAGTGTAACACAATGGATAGTTTCAGGTTTATTTGGAGGGTATACAGCTCCAAATATTCTAAAATGGCATTGGTGGAGATTTAATGGATTTGGTTATTTTGCAGGTATGGTTTCTGGAGTTACTGCTGCTCTTCTTATACCTATACTACTTCCTGAACTATCCCCATTAAATGCTTTTCCTTTGATTTTATTAATTTCAGGTTTTTCTGGAGTTTTAGGAAGCTTATTTACTAAGCCTGATAATGATGAAACTTTAATGGAATTTTATAAAAATGTTAGACCATGGGGTTTTTGGAAACCTATATTAAAACAAATTAATTTAACTGATAACACCATTGAGCCGAATAGGAACTTTTTAAATGATATATTAAATATTATTATAGGAATGATTTGGCAGATTAGTATGGTTTTGATTCCTATTTATCTGCTTGTTTACAAATATTCTGCTTTCTTTTCTTCATTGATTATTGCTATCATAACAACAATCTTTCTGAAAAAAAATTGGTATAATAAACTTGATTCCGAATTATAATATTAAATAATATTTAAAACATAAATGGAAAATAAAAAAATAAATATTGGTATAGTTGGATGTGGAAACATTGCTGAAAAATATTTAGAACAAATTAGTGATTATAATAATATACAATTAATTGGACTTACGGATATTGATATTGATAGAGCTAAAAGTTTTTCAAGTTTATACAACTGTCAAGTCTATGAAAACTTGGATAAAATGTTGTCAGATCCAAAAATTGATTTGGTAGTTAACCTAACGATCCATCATGCGCATGTAGAGGTTATTGAGAAGATTTTGAATTCAGGTAAACATGTTTATACTGAAAAACCATTAGCAATGAATTATAAGGATGCTAAGAGGATCATTAGATTATCTGAAAAAAATAATCTTAGATTAAGTAGTGCCCCCATAACGTACATGGGTGAAATGCAACAAACGGCCTATAAATATATAACTGATGGTCTCCTAGGCAAGATAAGACTAGTATATGCAGAGATAAACCATGATAGAATTGAAAATTGGCATCCAAATCCGAAGCCTTTTTTTGATGTTGGTGTTTTATGGGATGTAGGGATTTATGCGTTAACAATATGCACTGCCCTTATGGGATCAATCAAAAGTGTTACCGGATTTGGAAAGGTAATTATGCCTACACGTAGAACATTAGATGGGAAATCATTTAAGGTTAGCACTCCGGATTTTATTCTTGCTCTACTTGAAATGAATAATGGAGCATTATTAAGATTAACTTGTAATTTTTATGCAAATGATTCAAAACAAGATCATGGCATTGAGATTCATGGAGATAATGGTATGCTATTTTTAGGAAGCGGGCATGATTTTTCTTCTCCTTTAGAATTTATTGAAATTGGTGAGGAGTTATCTGTTATTCCTTCTATTAGAGAAGGGTACGATGGTACTGAGTATGCAAGGGGATTAGAAGAAATTGCAGATGCGATTCTAAATAATAAACCTCACCGTGCTTCTGCAGAACATGCTGCACATGTCATCGAAGTTATGGAAGCGATCGATACATCAATAAAAATAAATGAGACTATTGAAGTTCATTCAGATTTTATGCAACCACCATTAATGGATTGGGCGGTTTGAGACGGAGATGATTATTTTACGATTTATAATTGTATCTATATTGCTTTGTGCTTCAGGAAATTCTCAACAGCGTAAGATAAAATCTGATATCATCGAAAAAAATAATATTAGTTTAGATTATTTATTTTATTTGCCAGAAGATTATAAAAATGATAAAGAAAAAAAATGGCCAACGATATTATTTCTCCATGGTATGGGAGAGCGTGGTGATGATCTTGAACTCGTAAAAATACATGGGATACCCAAGATAGTTAATTCAAAAAAAGATTTCCAATTTATTGCTATATCACCACAATGCCCGATTGACTTTGTTTGGCGGGATGAAGAAATGTTAATAGCGTTAGAATCTTTATTATTAAAGATTATTAAAAATTTTCGTGTAGATAAATCAAGATTATATGTAACGGGGTTAAGTATGGGTGGAAGAGGTACATGGGCTATAGCCGCATATAGGCCAGATCTTTTTGCAGCAGCTGCACCTATATGTGGGGGAGGTGACCCAACAACCGCTTCTCGATTAACTAAATTACCTTTTTGGGTATTTCAGGGTGCTCTTGATGAAGTGCATTTTCCTAAGGAGTCTGAGATTATGATCAAGTCTTTAAAAAACAAAGGTGGAGAAGTTCGTTATACACTATATCCTGAACTACACCATGATTCTTGGACGATAACATATGATAATTCTGAATTATATAAATGGTTTCTTAGTAAAAGTAATAATTAGTCAATGCTAGACTATGATTATATTATAATTGGTTCAGGGTTTGGAGGATCAGTTGCAGCTTTGCGTTTAGCTGAAAAAGGATATAAAGTTGCTGTAATTGAACAAGGAAAACGTTATAGATCGAAGGATTTTCCTAAAACTAATTGGAATTTTAGAAAATATTTCTGGATGCCAAAAATAGGGTTTTATGGTATCCAGGCACTTACACTTCTAAAAGATGTATTTATACTACATGGAGCTGGAGTTGGTGGAGGAAGTTTAGTCTATGCAAATAATCTCTTGGTTCCTTCAGATGAAGCATTTGATAATCCATTATGGGGCGGACCAGGATGGAAAGATAGACTTGCACCATATTATGACAAAGCAAAAGTAATGTTGGGTGTAACAAAGAGTGAGGTTGTTACACACGCAGATAAATTACTTAAAGAATGCGCTGAAGATGCTGGTGTAGGTGATACATTTCATGTTAACGATGTTGGTGTATATTTTGGAGAACCTGGAAAGAAAGTGCCTGATCCATATTTTAACGGAAATGGGCCAGATCGAACAGGATGCACTTTGTGTGGAGGTTGCATGGTAGGCTGTAGGCATGGAGCAAAAAATACATTAGATTTAAATTATCTTTATCTTGCAGAAAAACTCGGAGTAGATATTATACCTGAAACGAAAGTGATAGATGTAAAGCCTATTGACTCAAATCAATATATAATATCTGTAAAAAAAATTACTGGTATTTTGAAAAGGAAAAAGCAATATAATACATCAGGAGTATTTTTTTCTGGAGGTGTCATGGGTACAGTAAAACTATTACACCAATGTAAGTTGAGAGGTTCTTTACCAAAAATTTCTCACCAATTAGGTAACTTTATCCGAACAAATAGTGAGGCAATTCAGGGAGTCGTTTCAAGAGGGAAGGACGTTGACTTTTCTAAAGGTATAGCTATTACTTCCGGTATTTACCCAGATAAAAATACTCATATTGAAACTTGTCGATATGGTAAGGGACAGGGTGCTATGTCTTTATTAGCAACTTTATTAGTTGATAAGCATGATTATGTTCCCAGACCAATCTTATGGTTATGGAAAATTATTCGTAACCCTTTTGTTTTCTTAAGAAGTATCAATCCAATTGGTGTGTCTGAGAAATCAACTTATGTTCTTGTAATGCAGACTATTAGTAATTACATGAGATTTGATTATAAACGTAGATGGTGGAGATTAGGTGGCAAGTCAATGAACTCTAATTGCGATACAGATCAAAAGGTACCAGCATATATTCCTGTAGCAAATGAGTATACAAGAAGATTGGCAGATAAGATAGGAGGTGATCCTGCTACGAGCATAACAGAGATTTTTTTTAATACCTCTACAACAGCACATATTATGGGAGGCTGTGTTATGGCAGACACTTCTGATAATGGTGTAATAGATTATAAAGGTCGGATTTTTGGATATGATAATCTTTATATAGCTGATGGTTCTATTGTGCCAGCAAATCTCGGTGTAAATCCAAGCTTAACTATTACAGCTATGTCTGAATATATTCTTGATCAAATACCAAGTAAAGGGTAGACACCATCTGCAAGAATACTTATAGATTCTAATTATTTATGAATAGAAGAATGAATTCAAATATGTTATATAGAATATTTTTCGTTTTTCTTTTTTTAATTAGATATATTAATGCAGATGACTCATCTTTAACTAAAATTATTACAGAGTCTAAATATGAATTTCACAATCAATTTGGTGAATACCTTGATATTTTACAAAACCAAATAAGAACTAACTATGATAAAAGTGGCAATATATCATCTATAGTAAAGTATAAGGGTAAGAACGAATTATTAAGTAAGGATATTTATTTTTATAATAATGATGGATTACTTGTTGAACTTTCAAGTTATGGTTCAGATGGTTTATTGGTTTGGAAAAATATTTTCAAATATGGTAAGCATAAGCAAATAATTAATGAATCATCCTATGATTATGATGGATCATTAAATTGGAAGGACACGTATAAATACAATAATGAGAATCAACTTATTGAAAAGTCTTCTTATCTTAAAGAAGAAGGATCTGAATTTATCAGTCATACATTTCGTTATAATTCAGAAAAAGAGTTAGCCAAAGAAACTGCTTATTATCCAGATGGAAAAAGAAGCAGCGATTTTATTTATACTTATAATTCTGATGGAAAATTAGTTGAAGAAAAATTTTATGATTACAATAAAAATTTAACTTTAAAAGATCAATATAAATATGATCGGAAAGACAACCTGAAAGAATGGAATCTTATCGATAATAATGGTGATCTTATAAATAACTATGAAAGCGTTGCAAAAAAAATATATCAATATGATAGAAGAGGATACATCGTTGATATTGAGATGTCTGATGAAAATGGAACAGTAGTGCGAAAAATTCTTTATAAATATGGAAAAGATGGTAGATTAATTGAATCTGTAAAATTCTTTGTAAAATTTATGTTTGGCAAAATACATGAAATCCCAATAGAAAAGAGTTCATTTTATTATGAGAGGTGGTAATTTATATTGTGAGGGATAGGTTAAAATTTTTCCTTGTTGCAATGCTTATAACATTGAGTTGCTCAGATGATTCTCTAAGAATTAAGAAGGTGATAGTAAAAGATAATTCTGCAAGACTTATTGATAATCCAAAAACAAAATCCCCGATCACTTTTGTTCCTATAGGAACTGAACTAGAAGTAATAAAAATAAAAGATGTAAAAAAAGGTCTTTTTAATACGACCTGGTTTCAAGTTGCTTTTGAAGATACTATTGGTTGGATAAATATGTTTTTCGTAACGGTAGATTCAAATGCTACAATAGAAGATATGAAGAAGATTGTTGATGGAGCTAACCTAGATGATAGCTTTGATGATAACAATGATAGTAATGAAAATTATGAAGTAGATGAAGAAACAAATATGG
Organism: uncultured bacterium; assembly: GCA_964442015.1. Taxonomy (GTDB): domain Bacteria; phylum Fidelibacterota; class Marinisomatia; order Marinisomatales; family TCS55. The sequence goes on along the minus strand of CAYTYA010000001.1, from coordinate 27,011 downwards.
TGAATGAAACTGGTGCTTATAATGACACGGCTATCAATGATAAGGGCGAAACTAAAAATAATTCAGTGAAGGAGTCAGATGAGGATAGATTAGAACAGCAAACTATAACTCAACCAATTAATAATTCTGAAAAATTTTATACTGTTCAAATAACCTCTGGAAAAGATCTCGATGCTGCACAATCTTTAGTGAGTATTGCGCAGTCAAAAGGGATTGATGCTTATATACAAAAAGGATATGTTGATAAAAGTGGTATCCTATGGTATCGAGTTCGTTCTGGTAAGTATCAATCAATTGATGTAGCTCAGTCTGCCTCAATTCAAATTAATGAAAAAATGAATACGAATTCATGGGTAGATAATTTTAGATCAGATGAAGTTTCTAAAGAAGAATTAATACCATCAATAAGTGGGTCACTTGAATCTTTACCCCTTTTTAATATGATTGATCCATGGATGAAAGAAAATATTATTAACTATAATTCCATAAAATATATTAAATGGTATGATCCATATATAAGAGGAACTTTTCATCTGCAACGAGTTCGATTTAGTGTCATAAGTAATCAAAAGGAATTACTAATTGATGAGCGAGAATTTAAATTTTGGGATGGAAAACTATATTCTGTTTTTGATAATAGAGGAATACAGCTTCAGTAATTTTGTATATATTTTTTCTATTTTTGCATTATATCACAAAGTATTCCCCCAGTTTTATTTTTAATTAGTTTCTGATCGATTTAATGGTGCATGTATTAATTCTAATTATTTGTTTACTTCAATCTGCTATAAAAGCTAGTGGAGTAAACATAGATAGTTTAATTATAAGAGAAGATCTAGATGATAAAGGAAAAAGATATTTACCAAGTTCAAAGAGCCCTTTTGAAGGGGATGTTTATAAAAAATATCCTACAGGTGAAATAGAATTTGAAGGTAATCTTGTTTTAGGTCTGCAAGAAGGTATTTGGACTTGGAGATATATAACTGGTGAAAAAAAATCTGAAGTAACTTTTGTTAGTAATCTTCGACATGGTACATATAGATTATTTTTTCAATCTGGAGTCTTACAAGAGTTAGGCACCTTTCTTAAAGGTAGCAAGGAAGGCTTATGGACAAAGTACTACGAATCTCAAAAAAAATTTTCAGAGATTAATTATAAGTATAATGTTTTACAGGGAAGATATACGCATTGGCATGAAAACGGTAGAAAATTTAACGAAGTATTCTATACAAAGGGTAAAAAACATCAATGGGAGCTTGGATGGCATGAAGATGGTAGCCATCGATTAAAATTATTTTGGTTTCTTGGTGATCAAGATGGTGAACAGACTTCATGGTATAATAATGGACAAAAAGAATTTAATTATATTTATGATAAAGGAATTTTAATAGGGAAAATTTATGAGTGGTTTGAAAATGGCAATAATCGTTTAGAGGGTTCATTCTTAAAAGGAAAGCAAAATGGCGTTTGGATTTGGTATTTTAACAATGGGAATCCTGCAATAGAAGGTGAATACTCAAATGGATTTCCGAAAGGGATTTGGCGTTCTTTTTCTGAAGATGGAATGATGATTTATCAAGAAGAAGAGTATGGACCATGGGTAGAAGAAGAATTAAAGTGGTGGACAGGTAATTATAATAATCGATTAAATAATACTAATTCAATTATAAAAGATAAATGAAATTTATATATTTATAAAATGAGGGAAATAGTAGGAAAATATCTGGATACTTATGATCCATTTATATTATTTGGTACGAGCCATATTATTTCAATATTCTTGGCAATAATTCTTTCAATTTTCATCCCTATATTTGCAAAGAAAAAATTATCTGAGCATTATCAGCATATTGTGGGAAGCGTGATTGGGTATGCTGTAATGAGCAGTTACATTCTTTGGACATTCTTAGAGATTTTTGCAGGTACATTTGATCTAAAATTGCATTTGCCTATACATCTTTGCCGAATGGCTAACATACTTCTTCCTTTTGTTATGGTTTCAAGAAGTTATCTTTTCTATGAAATTTTATATTTTTGGGGACTTTCAGGTATGTTACAAGCTGTAATTACTCCTGATATAGCTGCAGGTTTTCCACATTTTCAATTTTTTAGATTTTGGTTTGCACATCATGGGATGATTATAGCTTTAATCTATGCGACTGTGGTATACGGCATGAGGCCAAGTTTGAAAAGCATTTTTAAAGCGATGTTCGCATTAAATTTATTCTTATTAATCGCAATTATAGCGAATATATTACTTGATGCTAATTATTTTTGGATTTGTGGTAAACCAATTAATGAAATAGGAGAACATGTACCATCTTTATTAGACTATTTAGGCCCGTGGCCTTGGTATATTTTGGTTGCTGAATTTGTTGCGTTAGCACACTTTTTATTAGCTTATATTCCATTTATTTTTATTAAAAGGGGGGAGAGATTACAATGAATAGAAATTTTACATGGTATTCAATAATCATAATTATTATGATACTCTATTACTTTAGAAGTCAAATTGGTCAATTAGATATGAAACCACCGATTGCAAATAAACAACCTCATAAAACTTTTGCACATGGTCGGGAAAGAGTTGATAATTATCATTGGATTCGTTTAAGCGATGACCAGAAATCTGCAAAAAATAGTGAGGGATGGCCCGATGATCAAACAATGCAGGTAGTTAACTATATTAATAAAGAAAATGATTATACGAGCAATAAGCTAAAGCATACGGAAAAGCTTCAAAAAAAACTATATAGTGAAATAGTTGGACGAATTAAAAAAGATGATTCATCTGTCCCTTATTTTAAAAATGGGTATTGGTATTATACAAGATATGAGAAAGGTCAGGAATACCCTTTTTACTGTCGTAAAAAAGATTCATTAGGTAATAAAGAGGAACTGTTAATTGATGTTAATCAATGGGCTGAAGGACAGGATTATTTTTCATTAAGAAATCTATCTGTAAGCCCTAATAATAAATTGTTGGCATTTAGCATCGATACTTTAAGTCGAAGAATATATACTGTTAAAATAAAAAACTTAGAAACAGGTAAATTATTAACAGATGAAATTCATGGTACTGAGGGTTCAGTGGCATGGGCAAATGATAATTCAACTTTTTTTTATACGTTAAAGAATAAAACCACTTTGCTATCAGAAAATATTGCTAGGCATTCATTAGGTACATCTCAATCAGAAGATGCTATCGTATTTACTGAAAAGGATGATTCATTTTATATTGGTGTTTATCGCTCCAAATCAAATAAATACATTATTATTTATAATAGTAGTACCCTGGTTAGTGATTATTACATATTGAATGCTGATAATCCTATGGGAAAGTTTCTTCAATTTAGCCCTAGAGAGAAAGAGCATGAATATTCAATAGAGCATTTTGAAGATAAATTTTATATCGTAACTAATTGGAATGCGATGAATTTTAGATTAATGGAAACGTCTGAAGAAGCAACATCAAAACAAAACTGGAAAGAAGTGATATCTCATAGGCAAGACGTGTTTTTAAATGATATAGATGTATTTTCAAACTATCTTGTAATCAGTGAGAGGAAAGATGGGTTGCCTCAAATCAGAATAATCAATCAAAATAATGGAAAAGAGCATTACCTCGATTTTGGCGAAGAGGTTTATTCTGCTTATACATCTGTGAATCTTTCTTTTGATACCAATCTTCTTAGATACCAATTTTCTTCATTAATTACACCTTCATCTACTTATGATTATGATATGAATTCTAGACAATCCATTTTATTAAAACAGTCAGAGGTGGTTGGAGGCTATGATCCAGATAAATACCAATCTGAAAGATTATATGCAACAGTTAGAGATGGTAAAAGAGTACCTATTTCTATTGTGTATAAGAGAGGTTTTAAGAAAAATGGAAAGAATAATCTATTATTATATGCCTATGGTTCATATGGTAGTACAATAGATCCTTCATTTAACTCAAACCGTTTAAGTCTTTTAGATAGAGGTTTTGTTTATGCCATTGCTCATATTAGAGGAAGTCAGACTTACGGAAGAGAATGGTATGAAGATGGTAAAATGTTCAATAAGCTAAATACATTTAATGATTTTATTGATTGTAGCAAATTTTTAATTCAAAAAAAATATACTGATCCAGATCATTTATTTGCAATGGGAGGTAGTGCTGGTGGATTACTAATGGGTGCAGTAGTTAATATGGCTCCTGATCTATATCATGGTGTTGTTGCAGCAGTCCCCTTTGTAGATGTAATAAATACTATGATGGACCCATCTATTCCTCTTACTTCAAATGAATGGGATGAATGGGGTGACCCTCGAAATAAAGATGAATATGATTATATGATAAGATATTCTCCATATGATAATGTATTTAAAGCTGAATATCCAAATATGTTAGTTACTGCAGGTTATTTTGACTCCCAGGTTCAATACTGGGAGCCTGTAAAATGGGTTGCCAAATTGAGAGAATATAAAACGGGGAATAATGAACTATATTTGTATACAAATATGGATGCAGGTCATGGTGGAAAGTCAGGGAGATTCCGCCGATTTAAAGAGCTTGCTCTAAATTATGCATTTCTGATTGATTTGGCTGGGATAAAATATTAGAATTATTTCTTATGAATCTTATATCAATAAATCCAACTAATAATAAAATTCTAGAATCACATAAAGAGATTTCTAAAAATAGTATTAATCAGATTATTAATTCTTCATATAACACTTATTTAGAATGGCGGAATAAGAGTATTTCTTATCGTTCAAAGAAGATGAAAAATCTTGCCAAACTATTAAAACAAAGAAAAGAAGAATTGGGTGTTTTAATGACTCAAGAAATGGGCAAGCCAATTAATCAAAGTATAGCAGAAGCTGAGAAATGTGCGTGGGTTTGTGAATACTATGCTGATAATGCAGGACAATTTTTATCTAAAAAAGAAATATCTACTGATTCTAAGAAAAGTTTTATATCATTTCAGCCAATTGGATTGGTATTAGCAATTATGCCATGGAATTTTCCATTTTGGCAAGTATTTCGTTTTGCCTCGCCAACTCTAATGGCTGGAAATGTGGGAATTTTAAAACATGCTTCAAATGTTCAAGGATGTGCTAAGGAAATTGAAAAATTATTTTTGGAAGCAGGATTCCCTGATAATGCTTTTAGTAATCTAGTCATTGGATCTAATAAAGTGAGCAATGTAATTAATAATCCTTTAGTTAAAGCTGTAACCTTAACAGGTAGCACTCCTGCAGGTAAATCAGTAGCATCCCTTGCGGGTTCATTGTTAAAAAAGACTGTTCTGGAGTTAGGAGGAAATGATCCCTACATTATTTTAGAGGATGCGGATCTTAATAATGCAGCCGAATCTTGTATTGCGGGGAGGATGCTTAACACAGGTCAAAGTTGTATTGCAGCAAAAAGGTTTATAGTTGTTAAATCCCGTTTAAATGACTTTATTGATAAAGTTGAACAAAAGATCAATAATATGAAAATGGGAGATCCACTTGATTCAACTATTGATATCGGTCCAATGGTTAATACTGATGCTAGAGATGAATTACACCAACAAGTATTAATGAGTATTGAAAAAGGTGCAATATTGCGATCTGGAGGAAATATTCCTGAAAAAGAGGGCTCATTTTATCCTCCAACTTTATTAACAAATGTTAGACCAGGTATGTCTGCTTTCGATGATGAACTATTTGGTCCTGTTGCAGTAATTATATCTGCTGAAGATGAGGATCATGCTATTAAACTGGCAAATAAAACTAACTATGGTCTTGGTGCAGCTATTTTCACTAGAGATATAGATAAAGGAGAGAAAATCGCAATTAATGAATTGGAAGCTGGATCCTGTTCTGTAAATGACTTTGTAAAGTCTGACCCTAGGCTCCCGTTTGGAGGGATAAAAGAATCTGGATATGGTCGTGAATTATCAGAATATGGAATATTAGAATTTGTAAATATAAAATCAGTAGTAGTACAATGAATCGTATTTTAATAATAATTGCAGTTTTAATTATTTATTTACCAGCTCAACAAATGGATCGTTTGTTTTGGAATGGCAGCGATTGGAGAAGGATTGAGAAAACAGCTAATTATGATCCAGAATTAACATATATGATGAAGGTTGGATATGTTAATGGTGTATTAGATGGTAGATTGTTCTATTATTTGAAAGCTTGGACAATGGAACAAGCTTTTGCGGATAGCTTATATGCTGAGACAGTTGATTATTTATCACCAAGAGAGTTAGTAAAAGTCTTAGATAATTTCTATGCAGATCCAATAAATGGTTACATTCCTCTACCATCAGCAATAATAATATGCAATATGTTTGGTGAACGTATTCCTATGAATAAAATTGACAAATATATACGTCATTCTAAGGAGTGGATTAACCGAATGATTTTAGAGAATAATCAGTAGTAATATTATGCTTTCCCGCAAAATAATATTAGTGGGATATATTTTTGCTATCCTGTTTGCCCAAAGAGAAAATCGAATATTTTGGGATGGAAGTAACTGGAATCGTATATCAACAAAATTAGGAAAGGAAAGTCAGTCAGTTTATCAAATTAAGGCTTCCCATTTAAATGGATTATTAGATGGAAGACTATATTATTATTTAAAAGCATGGGAGGTAGAACCATTATTAGCTGAAGGCACATATAATGATCCGTTAGATCTTCTAAGATATAAAGAATTAATCGGTGCATTAGATAATTTTTATTCTGACCCTAAACATAACTCTATACCTGTTATTTCAGCGGTGATTGTTGAAAATATGAGAATTGGTGGAATATCAGAAAAAGCAATCTATAGATATATTGAAGAAACAAGGTTCTGGGTTAATAATATACGAACAAGTGCAGATTCTATGTCAGTTGAAATTCTTGCTGCAAAATTAGACAAACATTTATCAAAACCATTTGATATCAGCGAAAGATATGGTCGAGGACCTGACTATAAACAAAAAGAAGTTTTAATAAAACCTAGATCGCCTATTAGTAGGGATGAAGATATTGATAAAACTTCTTGGTATCAAAAATTCACTAAAGGATGGGCTATTGGAATATCAGGAGGAGTCAATCAGTGGAATAGTATGGACAGTCTTAATTCATCTGGGTCAAACTACAATTTTATTATTAAAACACCTTTACATTTTAGAACCGATAATCTTGAATCGATAATTCGGTTTGAAACAGGGGTAATTAATTTTTCTTCAAATCTTAATGGGCAACAGAATTCTATGTATGTTCAAGTTGGGCTTAGAGAGTCAAATATCCCAATAATCAATCGTATTAAATTTGATATTGGAGCAGGATCAGTTATTGGTACTAGATCTTTTAGTAGTGGATTAATTATTTCCCTAAGAAAGAATAAATTGGATCTAATAACAAGGTTTTATTCTGCTGGAACTTCGAATAAATCTCAATTGCCTTCTAATTGGGCTTTATTTTCTATAGGATTCAATTTTTAGTCCACTCGATAAAACCCTATAGCTGGATGGTAAGTATAAACTCGATAATCATTTTGAAATCGTACTTTTCCAATATAGAACTCATAATGATCAGGACGAATTTGATTTAATGGGAAGACTATAAATTTAGAAACTGATTGTTTTGGTTTTAGTAGCCCATCAGTAGCTTCCAAGAAAGTTATCCGTTTTTCAGTTATTATATTTCCTTTATTGTTTATTTGTAATAAAAACCCATCTATCTCGGTTATTTCTCTTTTGGAATTATTATCAATTTGGACTACGATACGAATCTGATTATTATTTACAAGCCTTTCTCTAACATCAATATGAAGAAGATCTTGATTATTATCGCTTCCATAAAGAAAAGTAAGGATTCCTAAGAATAACATTATATTCATATGCAAAATTCGTAAGCTAAATATAAAATCAAAAGGAAAAGTATTCTCGGATTATTTTAGGATCATTATTAAAAGATAGAAGTATAATTATTTAATATTTATTATTAATAATTGATTAATTATATGATGAAATTCTTTTAACGTGTATAAATGAATAGAAAAATATTATGAAATTTCCAAATATCTCTAAGGCTCATTTGGTTTTATTCTTTTTAACAATTATATCAACTCTTATAGCAGGTTCTGTTATGCAAGGAGGTAACCCTTTAGCTAACCCCGTTGATATAATTTGGGGGATACCTTTTTCTATGACATTAATGTTAATATTAGGTTGTCATGAGTTTGGGCACTATTATTACGCTGTAAAACATAATGTAGATGCAACTTTACCATATTTTTTACCTGCCCCTCCATACTTATTTATTATCGGCACATTTGGTGCATTTATAAAAATAAAATCCCCTATTTATAGAAAAGATGCTCTTTTACAAATTGGCGCAGCGGGTCCTATTGCAGGTTTTATTATTGCTGTGCCAGCATTAATCATTGGTTTATTATTATCAGATGTAATAGCAATAAATGATCAATACAAAGGCATTATTTTAGGTGATTCTTTATTAATGAAAATTTTTACGTATATTATTTTCCCAGACCTTAGTGATGGGTACGATATTCTACTACATCCTATTGCATTTGCCGGATGGATTGGATTATTAGTCACTATGCTAAACTTATTACCAATTGGTCAATTAGATGGAGGACATATAGCGTATGCAATGTTGGGAAATAAACAGGGACTTGTTGGATGGATTGCTCTTGGAGCTTTATTTCCTCTTAGTTTTTTATCTTTGAATTGGCTGGTTTGGGGTTTATTAATATTTTTATTGATGCGTTCTGCAAAACATCCGCCTATTCAGGATATTCTCACACCATTATCTAAGAAAAATAAATATATAGGATATTTGTGTTTGCTAATTTTCATATTATGTTTTATTCCAACTCCATTTCAAATATAGGATGAAAAGTTTTTATATAAATATTTTGCTTGCTGGATTATTACTATCTCAATCTAGAATAGGAGATTGGAAGGCATATACATCTCCTTTACATATAAATGATTTGACTGAATATAATAATCTAATTATTTGCGCAACTGATGGTGGAATTCTTCTGTATAACAAGTATCAAAACAGTTTTTCAACTTTAACTGTTGTTAACCAATTAGAAGGCACAGCCATTAATGTTGTTGAAGTAGGTAATGATAGTCTTATATGGCTAGGAGGCGTTTCGCCAAATGGTTTTGTTCAGATATATAATATGAATAATTATCAAAGCATTGCACATTTCGATTTTGGATTAACTGAAATTATCGACATTTCAAATACAGACTCTATTTGTTTTGTAGCATTTCTGGATAATCAAGACTGGGGTCTTATGGAATTCATTTTTTCTAATAATGAATGGATTTATAGAGATATATATAGGAACTGGCCTATAAATTTCGATTCAATAAACTCTATCGAAATTTCAGATGAGAACATATTAGTTGGCACAGACCAAGGTCTATTAATCGGAAATTGGAAAGAATTAAATTTAAAAGACCCTGATAATTGGCGTCAATTTGAAACAGAATTGTTTGGAGAGGTTCGTCTTATAGAATCAGATACTAATAATATATTATTAGTATATAATAATAATATATATGTTTTAAATCTTGCTGAACAGATCTCATTAGAAAGAATTTGGGATTTTTTAGATCCATCCGAACAATTAATAGAAATTATTAAAGATTCTGAAGGAATCTTTTGGGGAATTCTTGATTCAAAAATAATAAAATTAAATAATTCAGGAATAGAATGGAATTTGAATACAGATTATGATTATTCTTTTACCTCTCTTGCAGGGTTTTCAAAAGATCAATTATATATTGGATCCCAACAAGGAATTCTAGTTTTAGATAAAAATACTAAGACAATTAACCATGAAATTCCAAATGCGCCTTTAACAAATCAAATATCCGCTTTAACTGTGTTGGATGATGGACGTCTAGTTGCAGGTTCAAAATTTGGTATTTCTATTAAAGAAACATGGGGATGGAGAAATATTTCTGAAGCAGATGAAATAAACATTTCTGCTTCTTTTGACCCCTCGAAATATGTGATTGATTATTTACCAATAAATTTTGGTGGATTTATTTCAGATTTAGAACAAGGCCCAGATGGATTACTATATTGCGCAATACGTGGCACATATCCTGAACCAAGAAGACATGGTGGTGGTATTGTAATTATTGATATTGACGATCTGAATAATTTTACTCTTATTGACACCGCATTTTTAGATTATTATGCAGATGAATATATGATAGTAAAGGATATTGAGTTTGATCAGTCTGGTGTAATGTGGGCAGCAAATGCTTATGCAACTACTAGAGGAGAGCCAATAGCTATAAGAGATATGAGTAATGTATGGAAATCGATTAGTTTAGCTAGCTCAAAGAATTATTTAAGTTATACTCCAAATACAATTGGATTTGATTCATTTAATCGTGTTTGGATTGGATCCTTTGAAGATGATTTAAATAGTCCCCCAGCAAGAAATGGTGGTCTAGCATTTATGGATTATGAAGGCAGCATCTTAGAACCATCATCTATTGATTGGGGTCATATTGATATAAACCCTGGATACAATAATAATACAGTTTGGTCATTAGTGATAAATAATGAAGATATTCTATATATGTTAACTCCAATTGGATTAAAGCAAATAACTCTACAATATTCTAATTCAGATCCTGTTAAAAAATATGGATATACATATTTTCCAAATATTTCATTTGGTAAAGGTTCTAAGCTACATATTGATTCTAGAAATAATATTTGGGCTTCATCTCCAACAGATGGAGTTCATATACTTACTGAGTCTTCAACTTATTGGCCAGATATTGAAGGTATCAATGAAAATAACAGTTTACTATTATCAAATGAAGTATCAGACATAGCTTTTGACAAAGATGGCCTTGCCTATATATCAACAAATAATGGAATTAGTGTATTACGTATTCCTTTCGCCGTACCGAAAAAAAACTATAATAATATAAAAATTTTCCCTAGTCCATATACCTTACCAAACAACTCGCCTCTTGTTATAGACGGCTTGATGGATGGTACTATTTGCAAAGTACTTACAATTACGGGTAAAGTATTGAGAACACTTCCTGCTTCTAATCAAGGAGTAAATGGATATCAGGCTTTTTGGGATGGAAAAGATGATAAGGGACAATGGGTTAATACAGGTATATATTTAATTAGCTTTACAGAGCTTAAAGGAAATTATGCTTATGAAAAGATTGCTGTAATAGAAAAATAAATAAGTTAATTATAATGTTTTCCTATTAACAAATTCAGGCATCAAACCAAAATCTTGTTCTAATTCATTTGCAATTTCTCTTATGATCTGTTTTCGCTCATTATAAGGAATAAATGCACTCTTTGTAGCCATAATAATCATTTCTCTAAAGTCATGTAGCTTAAATCCAAATAACTTATGAGCAAGTAAATATTCATTAGTAAGGTTAGTCCCTGACATTAATCGATTATCTGTATTGAGTGTGACTCTAATTCCTTGATCATAATAAAATTTTAATGGATGAAACTTCAACGATCTAATAGAGCGTGTTTGCCAATTAGATGTCAAGCATACTTCTAATGTTATGCGATGGTCATTTACATAATTCATTAAATCTTTATCTTCCTTAAGTCTTGTTCCATGACCAATTCGGTGAGCTCCACAGTGGTGGATTGCTTGATGAATAGAACTGGGTCCAAATGCCTCTCCAGCATGAATTGTTGCATTTATATTATTATTCAAAATCATATAAAAAGCTTCTCTATGATCTTTTGCAGGATAATTTTCTTCAGCTCCTGCTAAGTCAAAACCAACAACACCTTTATTTTTATAGCGAACAGTTAAGTCTGCAAGTTTTAATGATGCTTCTGAAGATATGTTTCTGATGCCACATACTATGATACCTGATTTGACACCAAAATCTTTTTCTCCACGTTTTAACCCTGCTCTTACAGCATCGACAGAGTCACTAATTGTCATTCCTTTTTCTGTATGTAAGATAGGTGAATATCGAACTTCTATATACCGAACATTTTCTTTTGAAACATCTTCAATTAATTCATAAGAAGTTCTTTCAAGTGCTTGCGGTGTTTGCATTACGCTTAAAGTAATATCAAACCTTTTAATATATTCTTCTAAAGATCCCCTTTTTTTGCCAATAGTTAAGAGTTTGGATAATTGATCAGGATTCGACGTAGGAATATTAATTTTATCTTGATTTGCTAAATCAATAATTGTGGGTATCCTTAATGAACCATCAAGATGACAATGAAGTTCAACTTTGGGAAGCCTTTGAAGTAACGATGCATTTATTTTCATTTCTTTATCGCTGTATTGTAAATCCAATAAATAACAGCAAGAAAAGAACACACTCCCAGGATATCATATCCAGGGAATGATGGCCACCAATCTTTGCTTCCTGTTACAAAGATGGGTATTGCAATAAAAATTGCCATTAAAGTTTCTCCAGTAATTAACCCTGAAGCGAGAAGTAGACCATTTTCCTCAGAAGATGTAGAAGTTCCAGTCTTTTTAGCGAGATGATTAATCATCCCTCCAATAAAAATCGGCACTGTTAATTCAATTGGCAAATATATTCCAACTGCAACGGCTAATACTGGTATGCGAAATTCTGAACCACGTTTTTCCTGCCTAATATCTAATAGAATAATGATAATAGCTATGGCAGCACCTATATAAACAAAATTCCAAGGAAGATTACCATTAAATACACCATCAGCAACAGATTTCATTAGTGTAGCTTGCGGAGCTGACAATGAGGTCGATCCTATAGTATATGCTGTATGCAAAATATCCAAAACAAGCCCAAGGACGATAGCAGCACTTAGGACACCAACAATTTGCATGATTTGCTGTTTCCAGGGTGTTGCTCCAACTATATATCCAGTTTTCAAATCTTGTAAGTTGTCTCCACCAATTGCTGCAGCACAACATACAATTGCTCCTATCATTATTGCTCCAGCAGGACCAGTATTATTATTAGAACCTAAAAGGAACAGTAATAAAAGAGATGAAAATAAAATGGTTGCTATTGTAACACCTGAAATTGGATTGTTTGATGACCCTACAACACCAGCCATATATGCTGCCACAGCAGAAAATAAAAAACCAAAAATCATCAATATAAATGTTAGAATAATTGCTATGCCTATAGATTGAATTATATCTAAATAAAGAAGAAAAACTGGTATTAGCATAATAAGTAAAACTATTCCAACATAATTAATAGGAATATCTTTCTCTTCATTTGGAGTCGTTGTTTTTACCTCTTTTAAAGCTTTTAAACTATCTTTGATTCCAATAATAAGAGGGTTAAAAAGTTTAATCAGTGACCATATTCCACCTATAACCATAGCTCCAACACCCAAATATCTTATTTTAGAGTTCCATATAGAATATGCTGCATTCAACGGATCACCTTCAAACCCATTGATAGCAGAATATATAGGTATAGCAATACCCCAGGAAATAAGACCGCCGCATACGACTAGTATACCAATATTCCTTCCTACAATAAACCCAACAGAAAGTAAAGCAGGTGATAAATTTGTACCTAATCCAAATATTACGTTTCCAAAATTTATTGCTTTTTCTAGAACAACATTCCACATAGAAAAACCAAGTTCTGATAATTTCATTATTCCACCAGCTAAACTAGACATAAGGATCATTTTTAATCCATTTCTAGAATCAATATCAGAAGCTTTTCTAGCTTTATCGCCTGCTTTTAGTACTTCTGCTGTTGCAATACCTTCAGGATATTGAAGATTTGCAACCAAAATAAAAGCTCTTCGTAAAGGCACAGTAAACATTACTCCAATGATGCCACCAATAGCTGAGATTTTTGCTACTTCTAAATAATCAAAACTATTCCAATATCCCATTAATATTAAAGCTGGGATAGTAAAAATTACACCAGCAGCAAGAGATTCACCTGCAGAAGCAGCTGTTTGCACTAAATTATTCTCTAATATATTTGATTTTTTAAATAGAGAAAGTATCCCCATTGATAGTACAGCAGCTGGGATTGATGCGGATACAGTCATTCCCGCAAATAAACCTAGATATGCCATGGCTCCAGATAGTAACATAGATAATATTATCCCAAGCACTACTGCCTTTAAAGTAATTTCATTTTTCATATTTCTATTTCAAAGTTATTTACTAGAAACTAGCTACATATTATAATCTTGGCAAGATTCATAATTTCTTTCCTATTTGGTCAAAATATCTTTGAATGTAAATTTCCAATAACAAGGGGTGCTATTTAATTAATATTTAATGGCTGAGAATAAACCCTTTGAACCTGATATGGATAATGCCAACGTAGGGAGACTCTATGCACTGGAAAACAATTACTCTTGATCTAATCTTTTTTACATCAACTATATTTGCTCAGATTTCGGGTATAGTAATAGATTCAAATAGTGGTAAACCTATAGAAAATGTTAATATAACAGATGGGGAAGTAGGGGCTATTACTAATGCAAAGGGCACATTTTTTATTGATGTTTCATTAGGTACAGAGTTAGAATTTTCGCATATAGCTTATCAAGTAACCTTGCTTTCGGCAAAGCAAAATATATCAGTAAAACTAATCCCAACAGTTATTGAATCGGACCAAATAATTGTAAGAGCAGGACTGTCGGATGAGTCCATTACAAATGCAGTATCAAGTATACATATATTTACAGATGATCATATTCGTACTTCTGGAGCCAATAATTTTCAAATATTAATAGAACAAATTCCAAATTTAAATTGGGCGGGAGGTACTAGTCGACCCAGATATTTTCAAATTAGAGGCATTGGAGAACGGAGTCATTATTTTGGTGAAGGACCACCTAATTTTTCAGTGGGCTTCGTAATGGATGATATGGATTTTAGTGGTTTAGGTATGATTGGGAATTTATTTGACTTGAATCAGATAGAGATTTTTAGAGGTCCACAATCATCTGTTTATGGTGCCAATTCTTTAGCAGGATTAATTTCACTTAAGTCTAATGACCCAATAGGAAAATCTGAAATTGGGATATCTGCAAGCAAAGGATCAGATAATCATCTTGGTATAAATAATTATT
The DNA here is from genome assembly GCA_964442015.1 of uncultured bacterium. Lineage (GTDB taxonomy): Bacteria > Fidelibacterota > Marinisomatia > Marinisomatales > TCS55. The sequence goes on along the minus strand of CAYTYA010000001.1, from coordinate 11,897 downwards.
TTAATTTCAAAGCTATTGATGGTTTGAATATAAGGGCTTCTGGCAGTTATAATTACATTGATGGATTTAGGGAAAATTTATCTCGAAATATATCTAATACTAATAAGAGAGAAGAAATTTTCTCTAGATTGAAATTGAAATTTAATTCAAATAAAAAAATGAATTTTCTAGCAACTTTTATTTACTCGGAATTGGATAATGGATACGACGCTTGGGCGCCAAATAATAATAGTGATTTTAAAACGTACAGTGATGATAGAGGTATAGATAGTCAAACATCTTATGGATATTCACTTCGTACTAATTTTAATGGTAATTATAATCTTACTTTTATTACTTCATTTACTAAAACTGAATTAGAACATTCTTATGATAGTGATTGGGGGGATAGTCTTTATTGGGCAACAAATCACGATTGGAACCCTGAGTCATTTCCAGATAGCTATTATTTGTATAAATATTTTGATCAGAATAATAAAAGTCGTTCAAATATTACTCATGAATTACGATCTTCATTTGGCCCGATTCTGCTTGGATTCTATTTTAAAGATTTGAATGAAAAAGATAAAGCAATAGGGTGGTTGTTTGATGGAGCCGCAACGGATGCAACAAGTAATTTCCATATTAAAACAATAGCTGCATACTCACAATTTAGATTTAATTTTTCATCTTATTTGAATTTTAAGGCTAATATTAGAATAGAGCAGAGTCAATTTTATTATAAAGGAACCTCACAGGGATTTAATGAAAATTGGGAAAAAGTATTTTTAGATATAGTTCAATTTAATGATAAGAATAGAATGATTGGATATCGAGGTGCTTTTACATATCATAAAAATATTTTTACTAGTTATTATAGTTCATTTTCTCAAGGGTATAAATCGGGAGGCATAAACCAACAGCCTTATTTATCTGATTCAAGTCGGCCTTATGAACCTGAATTTATTCAGAGTCTTGAATTTGGATTAAAGCGGAAGACAAATACTAATAAAACAAATATAACACTTTTTTTTAGTAATAGGATAAATCAACAAGTTTCAGTGTCAAGCCAACAGGATGAAGGCAATCCAAATAGTTTCCTTTATTATATTGGAAACTCAGGTTCGGGAAAAAATAGCGGTATTGAGTTTGATCATTCACAAAATATATTTAAGTCTTTATCATTTGATATCAATATTGGAGTATTAGATACTTGGGTAGATAAATTTTCCTACAAAACATTAAATGGCCAAGATTATGGCGGGGATAGAGAAGCGTCTATGGCGCCTAGATTTATGGGGTCATGGGATTTAAATTTCTCAATGTTAGATTATAATATTGTTATGAATACTACTTATAAAAGTGAATACTATTTTTCTGATAGTCATAATAATAAATCAGAACCATACTCTTTAACTAATATAACGTTTGGAAAATCAATAAGAAAATTTGATGTAAAGTTGTGGGCTCGCAATATTTTTGATAAACGTTATGCAGTCCGGGGTTTTTACTTTGGTTTAATTCCCCCTGAATATAATGATGAACTTTGGTTGAGCTTTGGAGATCCCAGACAATTAGGCTTAACTATAGATTATAAGTTTTAGTAATAAATTAATTATTCACTAGAAGGATCAATTTTTCGACGGTTTTTTTTCTTTAAGCTTTGAATACGTTTATTTTTTAATCTTTTTTCAATACTGCTTTTACTAGGAGAAGTCGATTGTCGATATTTTGGTTTTTTAGATGCCTTTTTTAGTAGAATAACCAATTTATCTAAGGCATCTTTGCGGTTCAGGGCCTGAGACTTATGTTTACTAGATTCAATAATCAATTCTCCATTTTCTTTTAATTTTGATCCAGCTATTATTTTCAATCTTTTAAGCATATTATCTGAAATATTTATAGACTTTATAACATTAAAACGAAGTTGTACAGCAGTTGAAACTTTATTAACATGCTGTCCCCCTGGTCCTGAAGACCTAATAAATGTCTCTTTTATATCTGTTCTTTTTATAAAAATATTATTTGAAATCTTTATCATACAGATTTATTAATTATTATTAGTAGAATATTACTATTTAGCTAGAAGAATATCAAACACACTCATATAGTGCAATTTGTCAGTTGAGCTTGCTTAGACATAATGGTAACTTCATTGTCCTATGAGCGCAAAGAAACACAATAAAAAACGTATGTTTCTAATTGATGGTTATGCGATGTTGTATAGAGCTCATTTCGCAATGATAAGAAATCCATTAATTACATCTTATGGTTTACCAACAAGCGCACTTTTTGGATTTTTAAATCAATTATTTAGAATTCTGAATAAAGAAAACCCAGATTACATAGCAACAATATTTGACAGGAAAGAAAAAACATTTCGGCATAAAAAATATCCTGATTATAAAGCAAATAGAGACCCAATGCCTGAAGAGCTACAAGTACAATTACCACATTTATGGAAATTAATTGATGCTTTGCAAATACCCAACTTATCTAAAAAAGGTTATGAGGCTGATGATATTATTGGAACATTAGCTGTTGATGGTACAAAAAATGATTTTGAAGTATTCATCGTTAGTGGAGATAAAGATTTTATGCAGCTTATTAATGATAATGTCTTTCTATATGCTCCGGGAACAAAAAATAAACCGGATAAAATTTATAATAAAGATGGGGTCAAGGAACGGTGGGGAGTGCCTCCTGAAAAAATTATAGATCTGTTTGGTCTAATGGGTGACTCTTCTGACAATATTCCGGGTGTATCAGGAGTTGGTCCAAAATCTGCAATGAAGCTTATTAATGAATACGATACTTTGGAAGAGGCTCTTAATAATGCAGAAATTGTTACTAATAAAAGAGTTCGCAATGGTTTGTTAGAAGGGAAAGAAAATGCTATACTTAGTAAAGATCTTGTTACGATCGTAACAGACGTTCCTATAGATTATAATATAAAGGATTTTGAGAATATAGAATTTAGTAAGAGTTCATTAGAGTCTTTATTAACAGAATATGAGTTTCATGCACTCATAAATCAATTACCAGGATCATCTAAATCATTAGATGATCCTATTAAAGAATCAAAAAAAGATTATATAATCATTCAATCTTTAGATGAATTGAAAAAGTTTGTTAAATCGGTTAAACAAAAGATGATTCTGTCCTTTGATATTGAAACAGATGGTCTAAATGCAATGCAAAATCATATTGTTGGCATAAGTTTTTCTATGAAAGAGGATACGGGAGTATATATTCCTATAGAATTCAAAAATAAATCAACTAATCTATTTGGTAATGATGATATGTTAACAGTAATTGACATCATTCGTCCAATAATGGAAGATGAGGATATTTTGAAAACAGGTCAAAATGTAAAGTTTGATATGTTGATTTATAAACGGTATGGTATAAATGTTAAAGGATTGATATGTGATAGTATGTTAGCAGCACATTTGCTAAAGCCTGAGGCGCGTTCTTATAAATTAGATAATCTGAGTATTGAATATCTCAATTACAGAATGATCCCCATTGAAGATCTTATTGGAAAAGGAAAAAATCAGATATCTATGGCAGAAGTGGAGTTAGATCAAGCAGGATATTATGCTTGTGAAGATGCAGATATTGCTCTAAAGCTTACAAATATTTTTTTGAAAGAACTTAAGAATGCGGGTTTGGATCATTTTTATAATAAAATTGAATTACCCCTTATCAATGTCCTATTGAATATGGAATATGAAGGTGCATTTGTAGATAAAGAAATGTTAGAAGAAATGTCGATAGATTTAAGTAAAAAGGTTGAAAATTTATCTACAGATATAATTAATGAGGCTGGAACAGAATTCAATATTAATTCAACTCAACAATTAGCAAAAATTTTATTTGATGATTTAAGCCTAACAAAAGTTAAACAAAGATCTACAGCTGAACCTGTATTAGAAGCACTTCGAAATGAGCATCCGTTGCCTAATTTAATATTAGAGTATAGAAAATTAGCAAAATTAAAGAATACCTATGTTGACAGTTTTCCTCCTTTAATTAATAAAAGCACAGGTAGGATCCATACAACTTTTTCTCAAACAATAGCGTCTACTGGTCGCTTATCAAGTAGTACTCCTAATTTTCAGAATATACCAATTCGAACTGAAGAGGGTAGAGAAATTCGTAAGGCGTTTAAAGCTCAAAAGAAGGATTGGTTAATATTTTCTGCTGATTATTCTCAAATAGAACTACGTATCATGGCTCATTTAAGTAAAGATTCAACTCTTATAGAATCTTTTAATAATAATGAAGATATTCATACAAGAACCGCAAGTGACGTATATGGGGTTAAAATTGATGATGTTCTACCTGATATGAGGCGAACTGCAAAAGTTGTCAATTTTGGTATTATGTATGGTGCTGGTCCTTTCAGATTAAGCCAAGAGTTAGGGATACCTAGAAGTGAAGCCCAGGTGATTATAGATACATATTTCGATAGATATATTGGAATTAGAGATTATATGGATAAAACTATTCAAGATGCTGAAAAACAAAAATTTGTGGAAACTGTACTAGGACGCAGAAGGAATATCTGGAATGTAGATAGTGAAAATCATATGCAAAGAGAAGCGGCAAAGAGAATGGCTATTAATATGCCTATTCAAGGAACCGCAGCGGAAATGATTAAGCTTGCAATGTTAGACATTAATAGAACCTTGCAAAGTGAAGATTATCAATCGCGCATGATATTACAAATACACGATGAACTATTATTTGAAGCACCTCTTAATGAGATAGATAAGCTTGAAGAAATGGTTAAAGATAAAATGGTCAATGCCATGCCTCTAATAGTACCTTTGGTAGTAGATTGCGGTAAAGGAATTAGTTGGTTTGATGCTCATTAATAACGCTAATAATTTTTAACATTAGATGGAAGCAAGTATAACATTAAAAAAAGTAGGTAAGCTTGTAGGAGATAAGACAATACTTGCAGGATTAACTTTTGGGGTAGAAAGGGGATCATTGGTTGCAATTATTGGAGAAAATGATGCTGGAAAGTCTACACTATTACAACTATTGGCTGGAATTGAAAATCCGGACTATGGAAATGTTTTTATTCATGGTATCGATTCTGTAAAGAGAAGAAAGGATTCTCAAAATTACACTGGGTATGTTCCTCATAATTCGGATTTAGATCCTGAACTTTCTATTGAAGAGAATATTCAATTTATCGGATATGTCTATGGAATAGATAGAGAACAAATAACTAAAAGAATTCATAAATATGCAGAAGATTTAGAAATATTAGATTTATTGCATAAACCCGCAGGATTAGTATCTCCGGGTAATAAGAAAAAAGCAATGATTATACGTGAACTTGTTCATGACCCATCTATACTTATTTTAGATGAACCAACATCTTTTATGGATGCTCCTTCCACTAGAAAAACGTGGAGTCTTCTTCGTGGCTTAGCAGGAGAGAAAACAATTATTTATGTAAGTCAATATTTGCCTGAGGTTGAACAGGCAAATGATAGAATATTGGTAATGCAAACTGGCAAGATAGTTTTAGATGGAACTTTAGATAAATTATTAGAGAGTACGTTACAGTACCATCAATTTGAAATTGAGTTTGTTAAGCTCACTGAAGAACTTTATAATAAATTGACTGCAATTTCTACTATAGTTAACCCTTCTAAAATAGGGAATACTCTTCATTTCTATGGACGTGAAAGATCTGTCTTTTTTCAAGTATTGAATGAAGCTGCTGGGCAGCTAATGAAGGATTTGTCAGTAAAGAAATTAAGCTTACGTGATTTGATGGATTCTGAATTCGCTGGAAGAGGATTAGACTAATGCAAGCATTCCTTATAAGACGTTTTTGGCTTCTGCGTCATAGACTTATTTCTTCTTCTGCTTTGGTTTTGTTATTACCCATTATTGTTTTTCTAACAATATCAATTGGGATGAAAAATGTAATTATGGAAACAATGGGTAATATATCCTATGAGGAGTGGGTTTATCCTGGACTAATAATGTTAATTAATACAATAATTATTGCACCAATTATATTCAGAGACTTTCATTTTTTACGTTTGGAATCTCAGATGTTAGTTACTTTATCCCTTTCACCCTTATCTAAATTTCAAATTGTAAGTTATTTAATATTCTCTGCGATTATTGAAGGGGTAATTCTTTCCATCGTTTCAATATTTATTTTATTATATTTTATGGAGATCTCTTTAGCAATAACTAGCCTTTTTTACATCATTATAGCAGTTTCTCTATTTAGTTTGATAATTGCTAATGTTTTTACCACACTTTCATTATCGACTCATAGAACTAATCATATTTTTGTTGGGGCTTCGATTATTTCATTATTTATTATATATAGTTCTCAATTATTAATTGAGTTTGATTTTTATCCAAAAAGTGTAATTGATATTTTCAAGTTTTTGCCAACTAGTATGATATCCAATTGGTATAGATCAATGGTATTTAATGGTGAGTTTAATTTTGATTTATTTATTATACCCTTGATGATTGGAATGCTATGGATCTTTTTAAATAGTATCTTAATGAAACGAGTTCTTAAGCAATGATCGCATATCTCTCTGGCGCAATGGAGTATGCGGATGATGAAGGAGAAGGTTGGCGTAAAAATATAACAGAATGGCTTACTTCGAATCTTGACCATTCTGTTATCAATCCTGTAGAAGAATCTCGTTTAATCATATCTAATACAGATTCACATGATTACCGGAATTGGAAAGAGACTGACTTAGTACGATATAAAAATTTTATTAATAAGTTTGTTATACGAGATATAGAGGCAGTTACTAAAGAAGCAAATTATATTATTTGTTTATGGAATGAAGAAGTATTTAAAGGTGCAGGTACTCATGGTGAAGTTACATTAGCATTTGAACACAGTATACCTGTTTACGTAGTTAATCAAATTCCGTTAACAGATCTAAGCGGATGGATTATAGCTTGTAGTACTGAGATTTTTGAAAATTTTGAAGAATTAAAATTATTTTTATTAAGTAAATTTGGTTAAATCAAATGTTTTCCCCTAAAGCTATAATTAACTTAGATAATCTAGCGCATAACTATCGCTTAATAAAAGATCATTTGAATAATATTCCTATTATGGCTGTAGTAAAAGCAAATGGATATGGACATGGAGTAATAGAAGTTTCAAAGGTATTGCGTAATGAAGGAGTAAAATTTTTTGCAGTTTTTACTTTTAATGAAGCATTAGAATTAAGAGATGCTGGAATCACAGAAGATATACTTGTTTTCTGTAGACCAACAAAACAAATGTTGGAAATTGCTTATGAAAAGAATATTACTTTAAATCTATGCGACCCAGATGATGTCAGCTTGTTTTGTAAAGCTAAGCATAGTCCAAAATTTCATTTAAAAGTAGATACTGGTATGACCAGGTTAGGTGTATCATTTGATGAAGCGCATGGAATTATTGAAACAATTAAAAATGAAAAACTGAATTGTCATGGAATCTATAGCCATTATGCGACTGCAGACGAAGGTGATTTGCATTATGCAGAATATCAACTTGGTCAATTCAATCAGCTATTAGATTATATTAAAAAAATAAATCTAGCTGTTCAGTTTGTCCATTTTTCAAATAGCGGCACAGTAATTAATATGCCACACAGTTCATATAATTTAGTTCGTGTGGGTATGTTATTATACGGTTCGTTTCCATCGGATGAGGTTGCAAGGGAACTACCAATAAAACCTGTAATGGAATTTAAAGGACCAGTTGTTTCTTTGAGAAAAGTAAAGGCTGGTACCAAGGTAAGTTATGGAGGCGTTTGGGAGTCAAAAAAAGATACAGTTATAGGAGTTATTCAAACAGGGTTTGCTGATGGATTCCCTAGAGAATGGTATTTAAATGGCTTTATATCTTTTAAAGGGAGTAAATATTCTATAGCAGGACGAGCTTGTATGGATCAATTTATGGTAGATTTTGGCGATGCAGATGTTAAGGTGGGCGATGAAGTATTGATATTTGGACAGAATAATTTGGATAAAATTTTAGTTGACGACATTGCAAAAGATATTGGATCAACAAGCTATGTAATATTAACTGGGATTAAAGGAAGAACAGAGAGAAAATATGTAATTTAACTAGATTTCTCTTTATCAGGGTTTCTGACCCAGGATCTTCGGTCTTGAAAAGCCTTAATTTTTAAATCTGCCCAGTCATTCACTATTCTCTTTATTTGATCAAGTTGTTCAGGCTTTTCCGATAAATTGTCATCAAGAACGCTGATAAGCTCTTCTCTACGTTGCTGAACTTGCCCATAAGTCATGATATCTTCTTCGGCAAAACCTTGTTTTTCTTTTTGAGCAGAGTCTTTACGATTATCTGCAGCTGATGTTTGTTCTTTCCGACTAGAAAAAACTGCTAGAAATAAAATGACTAGAACTATCAATAAAAATAAAATTTCCATAATTATATCCTTAGAATCCAATTCCCAATGGATCAATACCTAAAATACTAACCCAATAAAAAGCTACCATAACTCCTAAGACAATTAACGCAGCTGGCCACCCTGCACTTGCCATACGAATAAAATCTTTAGATTCAAGCTGTCCACTTGAATAAACAATGGAACTTGCTGGCGTACCAATTACTAACCAGTATGCCATGGATGTTGCAATGGCTAATCCAACACCAACAAGCACCGGGTTTGTCCCGGAACTTTGAGCCATATCCAATACTACTGGCCCTATTACAGCAACAGTGGCGCCAGCGCTCATCAAATTGGTTAATACTGCTCCTATAACACCAACTAAAATAACTAATCCAACACCAGAGTTAAGGCCAAGAGGCGCAACTAACCCCATGATCTGATCCGCAAACCAACTGGAAGCCCCAGTGCTTTTAAATACACTACCTAAACTTATACAGCCAGCATAAAGTACAATAACACCCCAGCTAACTTTATCTTCATAATCTTTCCAGGAAGTTAATCCTAAGAGCATATAAAGAACAGCGCCTGATATAGCAACTCCACCTAGACCAAGTGAAAAGCCTAATACCTGCCTTGTGACAGATTTATCAACAATCCATAAAATAACTACTGCTAACATTACCAAAGCAACCAGCTTCTGCTTAGATGTCATTGCGCCGTGTTTTTCAAGATCTTTTTTCAATAAATCAACTGCTTCAGATAAGTCAGAAACTTCAGGTTTAAATAATAAAGGTAGTAAAAAGGCCATTACAACAGACATTGCAATTGTATAGAAGACACCCATAGATACCCATTGCATAAAAGAGACTTCGACACCAATATTAGAAAGGAACCCAATCATTAAAGCATTACGCGCTCCCCCAGTAGGACTCATTGGCCCCCCAATCATACATCCTACTGCAATCGTAACCATTAAAAGAGTGCCTAATTTTGGAGAGGGAGTAGACTTGTTTGTAAGAGTATACAAAGCCATTGCAATTGGAACATACATTGCAGCGACAGCATGTTCACCAACAAAAGCAGTTGGAATTGCAGTACCTAATAAGATGCCAATAACGATCATACGGGTTTTTGTTCCAGCCAAATTTATTACAAGCATACCAACACGTTTATCCAAACCATATTTTACTAATGTTGCTCCAAGAGCTAAAGATCCAGCGATAAACCATACCGCATCATGCGCATAGGTGCTCACAATTAATTTTGGATCAGTTATACCAAAAAATAATTGGACTAAACCAATTAGTAGTGCTACAGCAGGCATTGGAACGGCTTCAGTAGCAAAAAATATTACACAAGTTGATAATAGAGCTATTATGAGCTTAATATGGGTTGCTTTAGTAAAAATATCTACACCAGCTTGACCCTGGAATAATTCTTCAGCCTTTAACATCATTGATTCAGGCATTGGCATAATAAAGGCGAGTAGTATAAAAAGCCCTAAACCAATTCCAAGCCATTTGAAATCTGTTGTTTTAGCGAAACCGCCGCTATTCGATTGTTCGTTCTCTTTTTGCGCCATAATTACCCGGAAAATGACTCAGTATACTAAAAAAGGCAAGAAAAAATCGAATTATATAAAATAACAACTAGTTTTATATTCAAGCGGTATTTCTCTAAGCTGATTATAATTAAATGTAAATATGAAGAATATTTTTTTAACTAAGTGTTTAATAGTTTTTTTTATATCAAACTTCTGCAATGGCCAGATTACAGCCAATTTATCTTTTGGTATTGATGAATTATTAAATAATTCTCATGAATATAATGGGAAAAGCATTTGTCTATTTACAAACAGTGGGGCAATTGATAAGAATGCGCTAAATAGCGTTGAAATTTTACAAGAGAAATTTGATCTTCAAATAGTCGTTCATTTAGATAAAAAAGATAGTGCAAATATTAACTTTGATAAAGAAGAACTATATTTTTATAATTTAACAAATGAAGATTTATTAGAAATAATTAAGGATATTGATGTTGTTTTTATTGACTTTCAAGATCTGGGACTACGATCTACTTCATATACCATTTATTTAAGTAAGATTATATATGTTTGCGGGTTATCTAAAACGCCAATAATAGTTCTTGATCGTCCAAATCCATTGGGTGGGTCGATTGTATCGGGAAATATTCCACAAAAGAGCATAGCAAACCCCTTTGAAATGATATCTATCCCTTATAGGCATGGTATGACTATCGGCGAATTGGCTCGATTATTAAATGAAGAATATCATCATAATGCTAAATTAAAAATTATTCCAATGGATAATTGGAGTGGAGAGGAATGGACATACACTAATCTGCAATGGAAGTACCTTCCGCCAAATATAAATTCATATGATAAATTAAAATATTTTTCCATAAGCAATCTCTTAGCGCCGGGTAATATGTTTGAAAATGGACAAAAATCTGACCGTGAACATCAAATTTTAGCGCATCCTAATATTGAGGACGCATCAGATCTAGTTTTTGAACTGAAGGCATTAAAACTTCCTGGAGTGGAATTTTTTCCTGCAGTGATTGTTCCCAACAATGGACTTTTTAAGGGAAAAATATGTAATGGTTTTTCATTTAATATAACTGATTCTAAGGCATATGATCCCTGGGATATTGCAATTGAAAGTGCAAAAGTAATTAAACACATGTATCCAGATATAGAATTTGATCTCACAGGAAAAAACCGTATTGATTTTGATAATAAGGTTGGCAATGCAGATATATCTATTTTTATTCAAAAGGAGGATTGGAATAGACTGTCTCTATATCAATCGATTCAAAATGAAGAATTGCTAAAATTTAATCAGGAAGTCCGACAAAAATATTTGATTTATCCTCGCAAAAGCAATTTTACACCTTTAGACGCAAAAGTATTATTTATTTATATTACTATAATCCTCTTAATTGGTGTATTAGCGGGGAGAAAACAAAAAGATACAAAATCATATTTCCTTGGAGATGGGAAAATATCTTGGGTAATGATTTCTTTTAGTGTGGTAGCTACGGAGACTTCTGTCCTTACTTTTCTAAGTATTCCTGGTCTAGCTTATTTAACGAATTTTGGTTTTTTACAAGTTGCCATTGGCTATATACTTGGTAGGGTAGCTGTAGCATGGTTATTCCTTCCAAAATATTATGAAGAAGGGATACAGTCAACTTATCAATTTATTGGTAATAAATGGGGAGTAGGTTTCCAAAGATTTGTGTCTACAGTTTTTCTTATAATGAGAGTTCTAGCTGATGGTGTGAGATTGTTCATGACAGCAATACCTTTGACACTTATTACGGGTTGGTCATTTAATTTTTCAATTCTAGTTATTGGGTTTGTTACATTAATATATACACTTATTGGGGGTATCCGCTCTGTTATTTACACTGATACATTTCAATTTATATTATACATTTTTGGTGCATTTGTAACTTTTAATATTATTA